>JAKLQB010000892.1 GCA_022013615.1 Desulfobacterales bacterium
CGCTTGGGCCTCAATAACATCACAAAGCGATCCAGCCCTCTTTAAAGCATCCATCTCGTTTTTAGGGGCTTCTAACTTCCCTTTGGTAAGCACAAAAGCATAGGGACTAAGATCATTAGCAAGTGCACATCGCTCTGCTAAAACCGTTTCAAGAGGAACTACACCCGAACCAGAGAATGGGTCTAAGATAGTATCGCCTTGCTTAGAAAATAGGTTTATCAGGACGTTAACCATCCCGGACTTCAGCTTACCAACATAGGGGGAGAGCTGGTGAAATGAGCTTTCCCTCCCGTTGTAAGATCCATGCCACAAGCACGCATCAAGGCGATATCTCTCTTGTTTCCCTGGAAATGGCAGAAATTGTTGCTGGGGTGCTGTCATATTTTTCAACATTGTGTATTGTTATTCTTGCCACGGCCGTGAAGTACTTTGGCCAACAATTTTTCCCTGATGCTTTATTTGTACCACTCTCTGGAGATTGCCATTTGGACGTCTGATGATTTTTACATATACTCGCCACACATGTTTTTTTTGTTCGGATCTATCTATACCGAATAACTGAAGCACGAGTTTTGGTAATCGTAGTGTGTTCAGAGTATGGACAGGTGGATCGGGCTCATCAGGAGAAGGAATTTTCTTTGGAAAAAGAAATACGTCGGGTGCAGTTGCTAAACCAATATTTTCTTCACGTCCAGGATACTTCGGGCATGGCCTTGTACGTGTACCACACAATATGTCCTTAAAGAACAATACATCGATCTGTTTTTTTCGTCTGACCAATTCATTCGTCAAGCGGTTTATAATGGAGAGCGCGCCGTGGGCCGGCTGATTCACAATCGCTCCATCAAGATGGCACCACACGCCGAATTCTTTTGCCCATAACGGACGTTCTGAGATATTAATGCTGTTTCCTTCGCCCCCCTTGACTTCAAGGGCTGAAAAATACTCAGGATCACTGCTCAGATTAATCGTGAAATCGTATCTGGCCCTACCACTATTTTGCTTGTAAGCCCTGATAGACTTCCGATTGAGCATGTTTTCCAAGATATCTTTTATCAGACCTTCACGTCCCTTGGTAGAGGAGGCAATAAATGTGCCTCTTATGCTCTCAATTGCTGACCTAAAAACGAGTCCCTTTTTATAATCTTCAGGCTGAATTGCGTGCTGGCGTAATACGTCTGGATGTAAAATGTCCATATTACTCAGCAGTTCAATGGCTGGCTGCACCTGATTTGCCACTTTTTCTATATGCTTACAGGGAAGAACCAATTTAAATCTCCTATCACACTGATCTTTGCAGTCAAAGGGGATTATTTGATAGCATACCAAAACACAACGAACACATAAAGGCAAATTTGACGCCATAGCTGGTATGACGAATTACGAAAAAGGACTCAAACCAAAACCATCATGCCAGACTCATTTTAGTTGACACCTTAAAAAACCCCCTGTCAATCGTTCACTAATTTGCCACAGCTTTTTTTGGGGCTCAGTGCCATAAGAAATCCTTGATGATCTTGCTGATTTTTCTTCTTGAAATATTTGAAATCCTCTATAGAGCCATTTTCAATAAGATCTACAAGGTCTATCTCGTAGAAAATGTCCAGTCTTTTTGAGCTTTCCCTCTCAAAGATCCGCCAGTATCTTCCATCGGTAAGGATTCCCCACTTTACCCCGGTAAGCCATAGATACCTACTTATTTGAAGGGATGGATTCTGAACCTCAAAGGGGTCCCTTTCTCCTTTAAGTTTCCTGTCTAATGGTCTCCCCCAGCGTTTTGCCTCACCAATACAAAGAGCCTTATTAAAATAGTCTTCCCTGGTTGCTTTTTGTGCGATCTTTAGGTCTTCATCGGTATGAAACAAGGCATAATCAGGGTGTTTTGACCACTCACCTGAGGGGGTAGGAGGCTCGACATCGATTGTCCAGCCTAAGATTTCAAATACCTTATCCAGAAAATATTTTCTGAGCTGGGGTTCATTCAGGGATGAAAGATACGTCTTATCCCATATGCGCTTAGTTTCTTCCAAGGCCTTCTCAACATTTGAGAATGGAATATTGAATTCTTCCTCTCTCGGAAGAAGTTCATCAAGGTAATAGTTGGAGAAAAGTCCTTTGTTAAGGTGAGGTTTCATAGAATTTCCAAATGTCACGAGTGTACCTTTTTCACTCCGCTGATAAGAATCTGCCGCAGGGTACAGAAGTATAAGATAAAGGATCTTGGGTTTCAAGCAAGAAATAGGCACAAGATATGGTGGATGGCTGGGTATACTATTGCAGGCAGAGCTATTTCAGGTGGTATGTTTTTCCTTCCTGGGCAATCGGTATAGGCGGACTGTCTTTGCTGCGTGTATGGTACACAAATACCTCGCCCGGAATGGCTCTTTGAATTTTATCAACCTCTTCCCAATAGGTGTGAACACTTTCAGAATTGTCAAAATCCACCTCATGAAACACGAGATCGCAATCGCCAAACCATGCCTCTGTAAGTTCTTGCCTCTTCAGAATCTTGTTTATTCCGGTGTCAAATTTGGTATCCCCTGACAGCCCCCACGTTTTTCCTCCGGCGGTGATCTTGATTCCCAGGGTCCCATAAGGCAAAAAGTGATGGTTCCAACGGGTCAGGATATTTATCCCATCCATCTCAAAAATCTTTCCCGGAGCTACTTCCATAAAATCGATCCATTTATCCATTTCAGGAAACAGAGGGGAAAACTGCTTCTTTAATATTTCATATATCGGTCTTGCGGTTATAAGCCTGAGTCTCTCCTTGCGGTCAACCTTTCTTTTTAGACATGCCGGAAATCCAAGAATATGGTCTTCATGGTTATGTGTGATAAATACATCAGTCACATCGTCCCAGTGGATACCAGTCTTTGCAAGGCTGTGAGCTGGTTGATCACATGGGTCAATCCAAAGGACCCTGCTCCCAAAACGAATTAAAAAGCTCGAAGTCGTCTCAAAAAACCCATTACCACAGCCCACTGCCGTAATCTCAAGGTGATCCCTCTGATGGGAATCACTTGGAATATTTGCCAAAACTTCTTCAACCAGATCTTCCACATCAACGGAATTGGCGAAATCCTCCCTATCGTAAACTTTTTTTCCCTCACAAAAGACCACAATATTACTATGCTTGAAAAGAACCTTTAAGGATTCTTTTTCATAACGGGTTTCGACAGGTTTCTTTTTAACCCACCGGTTGAGCCAGTCCTTCCGAACAATTGTGATTCTTTTCCGATCAAAATAGTATGAAAAAATGGCATCAAGATTTTGATAGAGAAACCTGAGGTTTTTCCCGGTTCCAATATATTTTTTTTGTTGGCAACCATAGACCTGAGCATGCCATTGGACAAATTCCTCACCCGTATGGTTGTCCCCGGCCTGGGAGACAGACCAGTCAGGGACGATCACTGTTTCTTCTTGCAGTCCGAATCGTGCCATGCACTTAGAAACATCAGGCATTCCTCCCACCCGGAGAAGTCCCTGGGATGTTTTAACAAAATCTACATGCATGGCCCCATTCTCAAGACGAAGAACATCCTTGCTCATGTCTCGCAGGTTGTTTTGATACAGCACGGCTTCCTCCGCAAGATGTAAACGTTTCCAGAGTATAAACTGCTCACCTTTCTGTCAAGGGAAATCAAATCCCAGCTTCTTAACATGGATTGTTTTAGCGAAAAGATGGCAAAATAACTATTATTTTAAATAGTTATAAAGACATTTAGCCGGATTTCTCCGGGGAAATGACAAACGGGGTGAAATTGCTTGACATCTTAAAACACCTTAAGTATTAATAATGTAAACATTTACATTAGGCATTATTAATCGATGAGCACAATTCGAGATGTTGCCAGAATAGCGGGTGTTTCAACTGCCACTGTGTCCAGAGTAATCAACTCTCCGGAAAAGGTGGGGATTAAAACACGTGAAAGGGTTTCCCGGGCTATGGATGTATGTCGTTACAAATACAATGCCCTTGCCCGCGGCTTTGCAACCAGACGTTCCCATACCCTTGGCCTGATTGTGCCGACCATCACTAACCCTATCTTCGCTGAATCCACTCGGGGTGTTCAGGACTTCGCCAATGAAAATGGGTATCAGGTAATCCTTGGAAATTCAGATTACCAATACGAAAAGGAAGTCAAAATGGTTGAGGTTCTCCGGGAAAGGCAAGTCGAGGGGCTAATCATAACCACCACAGATCTCAAAGGAGAAATTCTCAAAAGCCTGCTTGATGACAGGTTCCCTTTTGTTCTTCTTTATAGCACAGTGAGAAAAGGCCCCATGTCAGCCGTCGGAGTTGACAATTTCCTGGGCGGATATCGCGCCACCGAGCATCTCATACATTTCCATCATCGGCGGATAGCTATGCTTGCCGGGGCTTTCAATTATTCGGACAGGAGCTTTCATAGGTGGCACGGGTACAAGAGGTGTTTAAAAGATAATCA
>JAKLQB010000893.1 GCA_022013615.1 Desulfobacterales bacterium
ACAAGGTTTACGAACTGCTCTATCTCGGCAACCTTCTTCCCAGCGAGGTGAGCCGGGAAATCGACGACGCGGCCAAAAAACTGCCGGACAAGAAAATGGCGCAAAAGGTCGCCAAGGCCATCGCACTATTGGAACCGGTCAAGGATTTGCCGCGCACGCCCCACAACTTGGCGGTTGTGCTGTACCCTTCCGTCACGGCCGGCTCGATTCTCGGCGAAGTGGAAGAAGCCATCGCGGCCCTTGAAAAGGCCCAGGTGATCCGAAATTCCGAGGAGGGCTATAAACTCCTGACGGTACAGGAAAAAACCTGGGAAACGAGACGCAATAGCCTCGATCCCCGCGAGGCGGACCGCAACCGCATCAAACGGGAAGTTTTGAGGCAAATATTCTCCGATCCCCAATTAAGGAAGTACCAATACCAAAACCTGCGGACGTTCCGGAACACGCTTGTCGTGGAGGACGACACGGTCGAGTCGGCAGGCGAGGTTCCGCTCAATCTGTTCCTTTCGGACTCGGTTCCATCAAAAGCCGATCGTGTCAGTGAAGCTCGCGATGAAAGCAGCACCCGTCGTAACGATGTGTTTTGGATTGTCACCCTGACCGATGAAATCCATAATTTAATCGTTGAAGTGTACCGGTCCCGGGAAATGGTCTCCGAGTACGAGCGTCTTGCCTCCCAGCAACGCCTGAGCGGAGAGGAATCATCCTGCCTTGCCGAGGAAAAGAACCGTCGGGATAGTCATTATCGGAAACTCCGCTCCAAAATCCTCGATGCCGTCCAGGCCGGGACCGGTTTTTTTCAGGGAGTCCAGCACGATGCCACGGCTCTCGGGTCCGGTTTTGTGGAAATTTTTCATAAACTTTTCGACATCGTGGTGCCCGTTCTCTATCCGAAGCTTGAAATCGGAGTGCTTCCCCTCAAGGGCGATGAGCCGGAAAAACTCATCACTGCAGCCAATTTGAACGGCCTCCAGCCGGTTTTTTACCATGACAAGCCCGAACAAAGCCTCGTGGTGAAGCAAAGCGGCAAGTTTCTGCCCAACTTGGGCGCGGACCTCTGCCGCGAAATACTCGACTATCTCAAAAAGGAACACGCCTACGGCAACAAGGTCACCGGGAAAATCCTGGAAACGCATTTTTCCGGCATCGGCTACGGATGGGAGCGCGAGGCCCTGCGGCTTGGCCTGGCCGTTCTTTTCAGGGGTGGGGCCGTGGAAGTCACGCATCAAGGCCGCAAATATCGCAACTACAGCGATCCCGCCTGCCGGCCGCCCTTTGTCAATAATCCCGCATTCCGCGCGGCCTCCTTTGCCCCGAGGGAAACCCTGGACCTCAAGATTCTGGCCCGGGCGGCGCAAGCCTATGAAGAGATTACCGGCAAGGATGTCAACATCGAGGAGGGCGACATCTCCAACGCTTTTCAGGAAGTGGCGGGAGCCGACCGGGAAAAACTGCTCCCTGTGGTCGCCCGCCTCACGGCCCTCAAGGTTCCGGGCGCGGATTCCGTGGCCGCTCATCTCCAATGGGTGGAGGGCATCCTGGACATGGCACCGGACGACTGCGTGAAGACCCTTGCCGGCGAGGGAAAGTCCTACCTTGAAGGCCGAAAAAAAGCTGTGGCCCTGGAAAAACTGGCATCAGAAGACAACCTCAAGGTCTTGGACATTGCCCGCCGGGTTCTGAACGAGCAGTGGCCGGTTCTCGCCGAGCATTCACCCGGTCCAGAACTCGAAGAGGCCGCTGCCGAACTGGCCGAGGCGTTTGATTCGGAAAACGTTCTCGATCATTTGGAGATCGTCCGACAGGCATCGGAAATGCTGGTCAGCGAATACGGGCGGCTTTATCGTAGCACGTTCGAGCGGCGCAAAAAAGTCTATGAGACCGCCATTGACCATGTGAAGGGACTCCCGGAGTGGGCCGCGTTGAGCAAGAATACGGACGTAACCGACGTTGAACGAGAAGCCCTGCTCCGGCCCCTGGTGTCTCGACTCGGAGAAAAACCGGTCCTGCAAAAAGGCGATACCGTTTGCAGCGAAACGCACGCCACTGTTTCCCAGATGGAGAGCGACATCGCCGCTGTGGAGGGCCTGACCCGGGAAGTGATCCATCGCCTGCAAAAGGCGGTGGAGCCCGAGGAAAAGGTGGAACGGTTCCGGGTCTCTCAACATTTTTCAGGCAAAATCGAAAACAAGGAAGATTTGGATGCCGTCATCACGGCCCTGCGCGACAAGCTGGAAAAGCTTCTGGCCCAGGGCTGCAAGGTGATTCTGGAGTAAGCCATGCGTGCCTACGACTTAGCGATCCAGAATTTTTCCGTTGCCGAGCATCTGCTTCAACTCCATGAATTGTTTCGCGGATTGCAGGAATGTCCGGCTGACGAAGAGCTGCGTCTTGCGGTGTGCACGTGTTTTAACATCCCGGAAAAATCCGTTCTCAGGCATGCTAAAAACGAACAGGTGGTCCTGGTGGCCAAGGCGACCGCGCCCATCCCCGCCAGCCTTCTGGTTCAGGACGGCATCAACTTCCTGCTGCGCCAGGCGGTTGTCGTGGCATGTACAGCCCTGGAATCGTTTTTCTGGGATGCCCTGCGGGAAAACGTTCTCACCATCGTACGTGCCAGCAAGCGGGGGGCGGATGAATCCCTGCGAAAGCTCACCCTTTCCCTGGATGACTACCTATCATTGGAGGGATACGAGGATCCGGACGTGCGGCTGCAGCAGATCATACTAAAAAATTTCGAACGTGGCACGCTCTATGATGCGTCTTCCATCGAAAACATCGCCAGGATTCTCACCGTAAAGGATTTCTGGGCCAAGGTCACCACCAAAACCGGCAATCCCGACAAGGAGATCAAACGGCACATCGGCGAAATCATCCAACGGCGAAACCAGATCGCGCACAGGGCCGACCGCCCTGATGAAACCGCTGACCCGCCTGAGGAACAGGACGGTCACGGTCTCCGGGCTATCAACTATGCCTGGGCAAATACGCGCGTTGCCACGGCCAAGAACGTGGTGTCCGCCGCCTCGGAAATTTTCACCGCGACCTTGCAGCAGTTGGAGGCGCAACTCGCCCAGGAAGAGGAACAACGCCTTGCCCGGCAGACCATGAAGCAATGAACTGACTCGCCTCTCATGAGGGAATGCAATCGATGAAAGATACTTTAATCGCTCAAATCCAAAGCTTCACCCTGCAGGCCCGTGCCGCCCTGGAAAGCGAGGCCGGCCGGCAGCTTGAAGGCATTTACGGTTGGCTGCCGGACGGCCGATTCGCAGACACAACCCACTATTCCGCAGTCAATGAAATCCCGGAAGCCACCGAAAACCGCCGGTGCCTGGAAGCCTATGCCGAGGAGGAGAAAACCGCCGGCCTTTCCCCTAAGGCCGCCCGTATCAAGCTGGTGAGGGAGGCCGCCTTTACCTGGCTCAACCGCCTGGTTGCCCTACGCATGATGGAAGAACGTAAGATCATCAAGTCCACCGTGGGCAAACTGGACAAGTCCAACAGTTTCATTTTCTGGCTCACCGCGGATGGCAACGATGAGATGTATGCACTGCATCAGCAGGGCGCCCTGCCTCAGAACGCCATGAACGAAGGCCCGAGTGACGTGGCCTATCGCAAGTTTTTACTTTGGCAATGCACCCAACTGGCCAGAGACGTGTCCGTTCTTTTCGATCCGGAAAACCTTTCCAGCCGCCTGTTTCCCCGACCGCCGGTTCTGAAACTGATCGTGGAATTCATGAACCGCGAAGACATGGTGGAAGCATGGCAAACCGGAAACGAGGAAACCATCGGATGGGTTTATGAGGCATTCAATGCTGAAGAAGAGGCGGTGATTAGGGCCTCTTTCCTTAATAAACATAAAGTCACTCCGAATGAAATTCCTGCGGTAACACAACTTTTTACACCTCGGTGGGTTGTGCGGCTCCTCGTGGAAAATACCCTTGGTCGGATCTGGGTGGAGATGCATCCGGACAGCCGTCTCAAGGATCAGTTGACCTATCTTGTCCCCTTCAATGGTTCGGCCCGGGCATTAAAACCTGCAAAAAACATAACATTTCTGGACCCCAGTTGCGGGTCCATGCACTTTGGCCTCGTGGCCTTTGACCTGCTGGTGGAAATGTACAAGGAGGAGTTGGAAAGGGTCGGCCAACCCGGTTGGCCTGAAAGACCAAGCGTTGCCTCCGTTGAGGAGATACCCACGAATATCATCGCCAATAACATCTATGGGATCGACATCGATCTGCGTGCAGTTCAACTTTCTGCGCTCACCCTGTTGTTGAAGGCCCGCACCCTCAACAAGGAATGCACCTTCTCGGACCGCAACCTCGCCTGCGCCAATGTGGAGGCAATTACCGGCGGCAAGCTGGAGGCATTTATTTCCCGATCCAAATTCAGCCACCCCATCTACGAGCGCATTCTTCGGGCGATGGCTTTGAGTTTGAAGGACTCGGAGCAACTTGGCAGTCTTCTAAGGCTGGAAATAACCCTTGAATATCTCATCGCCGAGGAACGGAAAAAGGAAGATGCTAACAAGCAGCTCCAGCTATCCTTTCCCGGGGTTACACAGGAACAGTTCGCCACCCGGGAGGGAGTCCAGGAATTTTTTGACATTTTACATGAACATATCCTCCGGCATTTGGACAACTTCGTAAAAGAATCGCGTAACCGAGAGATCGATCCTGGCCATTTTGTCTCCGAGACCGCAAAAGGTCTTCGGTTTCTTGGTATTGTATCTTCGCAATACGACGTAGTCGCGACCAATCCTCCTTACCTTGATTCCCGTGATTACAGCCAAGTCCACAAAAAGTTTCTCGAAAAGGTTTATCCGGATTCCAAACGAAATTTATTTGCCGCTTTTATTGAGCGCTGCTCAGAACTGGTTCGAAAAGATGGATTTGTTGGCATGATTACCGGGCAGTCCTTCATGTTTATAAAAACATATGAGGAATTGCGTAAAAAGTTACTCGAATCGTGTATTATCCAAACCCTAGCCCAGTTTGATTATAATCTTTTCAAAGGCAGGGTTGATACTTCAGCATTCGTCCTGTGCAACAAGACAATATCCAAGAAAAGGCAGGCGCATCAAGGCACCTATTTCCGCCTGTTGCGCGAAAGCGATTCTGAGGCCAAGCGGATCGCTTTTGAAGACGGTCTCGCCGCATTGAAGGCTGGTCGGCCGCACCCGTTGGTTTTCACCTACCGGCAGGAGGATTTTGACGCGATTCCGGGTAAGCCTTGGGTGTATTGGAATCCTCCCCCGGTCCGCGATATTTTTAGAACAAAACCCCCGATTGGTTCAAACTGTTCCGTTTGTATTGGAATGAGGACAGGGGAAAATACCAGGTTTCTCAGGCGATGGTGGGAAATAGGATTAAATAGAATAAACCGTAGTTGTTTTTCAGGAAGGGCTTCCCTTGAATCTAATCTTAAGTGGTATCCTTACAATAAAGGAAGTGGCTTTTGCAGGTGGTATGGTCCAAGTACATACATTGTTGAATGGAAAAATAATGGCAAAATTATTAAGCAAAATACAAGACAAAATTATCCACAGTTAGGAGATAATCTTGGATGGAAAATTAGCAATGAAGACAAATATTTTCTGAGCGGAGTGAGTTATTCGTCTTTAACAGCGAGTATTTTTTCTGCTCGTATTACTCCTCCTGGTTATCTATTTGATGTTTCAGGATCGACAGTATTTGGAGGAGACAATCTCCTTGTGGTCGCTGTGCTTAACTCAAATCCTGGACGTTTCTTTCTCGACTTACTAAATCCAACAGTTAACTTCCAGGTTGGTGACATTGCTAGAGTACCTATGCCTGCGAATTCGTCGCCACTTTTGACATCGCTTGTAGAAAAGGTTGTGCTTATCTGCGAGCGAGATTCATCCGCAGAAGAAATTACCTACGGCTTCATTAATCCGCCCATTTCAGTTGCCCAGGTCGAGAAACACCCCGCTCAACTCTGCACGATTGAGGATGAAATAGACAAAGAGGTGACACGGCTTTACGGCCTGACCGAAGAGGATCGCCTTGCCCTGAAGGCCGAATTGGAAGGCACAGTTTTAGCTTCTAATGATGATGACGATGAGGCAACAGCGGAAAAAGGCGATGAAGAGGATGCAAACGAAAGCGCCTGGACTGAATCCGCCCTGGCCCGAGCCTGGATCAGCTATGCCTTTGGCACGATGCTGAACCGGTATGCCATCGGCGAACCCGAAGGGTTAGGCCGAGGGACTTTTGATGAAGAGACCAACGTCGCCATCCATGCCTTGATCGACGCAGACGGCGTGATGGTGTCGGAACCCGGCCACCCCCAGGACATCACAGTCCGCACGCACCGCTGTCTGGAACTCATGCGCGGCCGGGAAACTGCCCATGCCCTGATCCGAAAAGCTACCGGATCAGAGGCAGACCCCGAGGAATCGCTGCGCGGTTTTTTGGATCGCTTCACCGGTACGCCCGAGACTTCCTTCTGGCGCCACCACTTCCAGCTTTACCGCAAGCGCCCCATCTTCTGGCCCCTCCAATCCCCCAAACGTAAATTCACGGTGTGGGTATTCCAGGAGCGCTTCACCACGGACACGCTCTTCAAGGTGCGTTCGGAATTTGCCGACCCCAAGGCCCGCTGGCTGGAGGGCCGGATCAAGGATCTCAAGGCCAAGGCAGACGCAAGCGCGGGCGCGGAAAAGCGAGGGGCAGAAAAGGAAGCCTCCCAACTGGCCGAAATCCTGGACGACGTTCAAGAATTTTCCAAACGCCTGAATGCCATCATCCAAAAAGGGTATACGCCGCACATAGACGATGGCGTACTCATCAACGCCGCGCCCCTCTGGGAACTCCTGTCCTCCTGGCCGGATACGAAAAAGGCATGGCAGGAACTGGAGGAAGAAAAATACGACTGGGCGCACCAGGCCATGGACCACTGGCCCGACCGTGTCCGGGAAAAATGCAAAACCAACAAATCCTTCGCCATCGCCCACGGATTAGAAGAGCTATGTGAGGGTTAAATGCTAATTTAAGTAATAATGGAAATTCTAAACCAATGGATTCCGGCTTTCGACGAAATGACAAAGGTTTGCGACACAAATCACCCAGATTAGGATGAAGTGCGTCATAGGAGGTTCCTATGTATAATATGAAAAGTTTACAAATTAGAGGATTTCGGAGATTGCATGAAATCGATTTAGAGATGCGGCCGTTGATGGTCATGATTGGTGCTAATGGTGCGGGTAAGACTTCCGTTCTGGATGCCTTTTCACTCCTTTCGGCCTCGGCGGCAGGGAAGTTGAATTCGAAATTAAGTGGAATGGGAGGAATATCGGATATCCTGACGATTAACCATTCTCAAGAGGTCTCCATGTCCATAGACATGGAAGTGCCCGGGCACGAGCCTTTGAAATACGACATCCATCTTGCCCCCAAGGGAACGTCATACGGCATTCCCTCTGAAACATTATCCCAATCTCGAACGGGGTATCCAGGGCCGTTCATGCATATCGATTCTCATTATGGTGATATCAAATACTACGAGATCGATGAAGGAAAGCTCCTAAGGCCGACCTGGGATCACAATCCGCTGGAAACATCCCTGGCGCAGGTTCCAAAAATGTTTCGACAACCGGAAGAGTTACGGCATATTCTGAGTTCTGCATCTCATTACCATGCTCTCGATGTCGGGGAGCGAGCCCCGGTGAAGCTTCCGCAGCAAATGAAGCCCGCCGAATTGCCGGGAGAAGCCGGTGAAGAGATTGTTCCATTTCTTTATTATTTGAGAGAGAGCGACGATGACAAACACAGGTACGAAGCAATCATCGATTCGCTCAAATCAGCCTTCCCGGGGTTTGAAGGTCTGAATTTCCCTCCGGTTGCGGCCGGCATGTTGGCCATGACCTGGAAAGATAAAAGCTTTCGCAAGCCTTTGTATATGCACCAGCTTTCGGAAGGAATCCTGAGGTTCCTTTGGCTGGTGTCCCTGCTGCAAAGCCCCGGCCTTACCACAATTACCATGATCGACGAACCTGAGATCAGCCTTCATCCGGAATTGCTAAGTCTTTTGGCTGAATTTATGCGTGAGGCTTCAAAGAGGACCCAGCTTATTGTAGCCACCCATTCCGACCGACTTATACGCTTTCTCGAACCCAAAGAAGTTGTTGTCATGGATATTGATGAAGACGGTCATGCCTCTGCAAGATGGGCCGATTCAATGGACATTGACCAATGGCTGGCCGAATACACCCTTGATGAATTATGGCGGATGGGAAGGATGGGGGGGCGGGCATGAAAATTACTATAATCATCGAAGGGAAAACGGAAAAGGCATTCATGCCTTATCTGCGTGAGTACCTGAATCCCCATTTGACAGGCAATATGCCTAAACTGGACACACTCCCCTATGACGGGCGCATCCCCAAGGAAGATAAAATGAAGCGTGTGGTGACGAATTTATTGTCCGGCCCTCGGGCTGCGGATCATGTGATCGCGCTGACCGACGTGTACACAGGGAGTCAACCGCCCGAATTCCAAGATGCAACCGATGCCAAGAACAGGATGCGTGAATGGGTGGGGGCTGAAGAGAGATTTCACCCCCACGCCGCCCAGTATGACTTTGAAGCCTGGCTACTTCCTTATTGGCCGACGATTCAGCGATTAGCGGGACATAATAGAGCCGCACCTTCCGGCAATCCCGAGACTGTAAACCATATGAATCCGCCTTCTTACAGAATTAAGGAAATCTTTGAGGTCGGCCGTTGCAGGGACAGCTATGTCAAGCCGCGTGATGCCGGACGGATTCTTCGCGAAAACGATTTGTCGGTCTCTATAGGTTATTGCTCCGAGTTGAAAGCGATAGTGAACACGGTATTATCAGTATGTGGAGGAACGATTATTCCATGAATCTTTTTCGTATATTTTTCACCCAAAAGGGGAAAGCATAAACTGCGTCATGGGTAAGCTTTCAGACAGAATTCGAAGCATGATCGCCCGGCAGGTGAAAAATTGGGGAATCGTTGTCTGGTACGATCCCGAAAAGGCATACACTGGATTGATCCAAAACCTGGGCGTTCCCGACACCACGGTGCTGACATACACGGATTCTTTTTTCCGCCTTCGACATGAACTGGAGCCTCACTTGGAATTTGTCACCTTGGAGAAAAAGCCAAAGGATGGATGCGGTGTCCCCCCAAGGGTTGTCGTCTATGTCCCTATGGAACGGAGCGAAACCTCCTTTGCCTTGATCGAAGCCGAAACCGCCGGCGTTGTGGTCGAACCGGGAGCGGAGGCCCCGGAAAGGAACAGCCGCCTGCGGGTCCAGGCGGAGTCGTTGTTCTTGGAGGTGGCCCCGGAAAAGGCTGCCCACCTGGCACGGCAGGTGGAGGAAGGGCTGCTCACCCTGGAAGACTTGGACCGCATCTCGGAGGAAGTGGGCAGCATCACCTCGGGCGCGCTCAAACTGGTTTTCGGCGCAGCGTCTCCCATTGAATCCGTCATTGAGTTTGCCTCGGGTTCGGGCAAGGACGCCAAGATTTCCGAAAAGAAGGCCCTGGGCGAACTGCAAAGCATGGTGAAATCCGAGTTGGGCCTCGATTTCGGGGACACATCATCCCCCGACGAAGCGCGCCAAACATTGCGCAGAATGATCCTGCTGGCCGAGTTCACGGCGGCAATTCCCGAAATCGGAAGGCCGTCGGCACTCGGCACTGTCAGTTTGCCTGAAAAGCCCGTGCAACTCGACGCGTTGAGACACTTGTGCGAGACCTGGCGCCATCGCGTGGACTTGCGGGAGGGTTACATCCATGCAGCCCGTGACCTGGAAAAAGCCGCCGGCATCGCCAAAATGAAATTGAATCCATATGACGTGGCGGCGGTGGAAACCTTTCCCTCTATCGATTCCCTCCTCATCCGGTCTGCGCTAACCTCCCTGCTTGAGGGGCGGATGGACGAAGCGTCATGCCTGGCCGAGGCGCGAAAAAAATTCTTTTGGAGCCGCGAGGAGCCGGAGTTTTTGTTGAGATGGTCGGCCTTGGAGCTTGCCGGGCGTTTCATGACAGAAGCCGCCACGGTTCGCGGCCAAATCAAGAACCTGGATTTTTCGGCGAGTGAGATGGTCAGGGCCTATGCCCTTTTTTCGGAACCCTGGATGATGGTGGATCGTTTGCACCGTCATTGGGAAAGCCGCCTGCTTAACCTCGACCCCGCCGAAACGGAAGAGGACGACTTTGAAAAACTCACGGCCAAGGTCCGAAGGGCATACGCGGAACTGGCTGATGAACTGAACCGTGTTTTTGTGGGGCGCTTGCAAAAAGCCGGCTTTGAAATTGAGGGGATTCTGCCGCAGGCCCAGATATTTTGTGACCGGGTCGCCCCCGCCCTGGCCAAAAAGAAGAAGACGGTTTTCTTTCTGGTGGACGCCTTGCGCTATGAAATGGCGTCCGAACTTCTGGAGGGGATGGAAAGGGATTTTGATGTTGTCCTTGAACCGGCTATTGGCAGCCTGCCTTCGATCACGTCCGTTGGAATGGCCGCCCTTTTGCCAGGGGCGGAAAAAGGGATGGAACTGGTGTCCGCCAAGAGTGGATTGACCGTTGTCCTTGAAGGTCGGCCCATCGGAGATCGGAAAAGCCGCTTGGCCTATATGGAGGAAAAGGTGGCCGGCGGGTTCATGGCACTGAAACTGGCCGACATTTTGCGGCTCGGGGCCAAACGGAAAAAGGAATTGAAGGAAGCGAGCCTCGTTGTGGTGACTTCCCAGGAAATCGACCGCCTGGGTGAGGAGGGCGAAGATTATGCCGAGACCCGCCGCTGGATGGACGACATGTTGGAGCAGCTGCGCCGCGCCATCCGGATTCTCGCAAAACTGGGAGTCGAACATTTTATCATAACGGCGGACCATGGTTACCTTTTCGCCGACCAACTCGACCCCGGGATGTTCATGGATTCTCCGGGAGGGACCGTGCTGGAACTCCATCCCCGGGTTTGGATCGGAAAAGGAGGAACGGACGCCAAGGGTTATGTGCGTGTCGGAGCAAACCAGCTTGAGTTCGGCGGCGATTTGGAGCTGGCATTCGCTCGCGGCCTCTCCTGTTTCCGGGTGAAGGGGGGCGTTGGCGGATATTTCCATGGCGGCATATCGTTGCAGGAGATGGTGATACCCGTTGCCGTGCTACAAAGCAAGGCATCGGCGGCGGGCGGTGCCGCAGCCGGAATAAAGATTAAACTGGAGTTCGGGAAATCCGCGATCACCAACCGGTTTTTTTCCATGGTCGCAACGCTCGAAGTGTACGGACTTTTCCCACCCGAGGACGTTCGCGTTCGAGCTGCTGTACTTTCCAATAAAAAGGAGGTCGGTTTCTGCGCCATGGCCGCTTACGGCTATGAAGAGGGTTCGCGTGAAATCGCCATGCGCAAAAACGAGCCCAACGCCCTGACCTTCATGCTCTCTGAGGATGCGGGTGTTGAAAAAGTGACGGTTCAAATCTTGGATTGCCACACTCAGCTTGAGTTGGCTTCGGTGGCCGATGTTCCGGTCAAACTGGGGATTTGATTATGGATGATGCTCTTGACCAGAAAGTAACAGATGTTTTTGCGGGTAAGGTGGTCCGGAAAGATCTTGTGCGGAAAATCAAGGTGGGTGCAAACGTTCCGGTCTTTGTCCTGGAATACCTTTTAGGCAAGTATTGCGCCACCGACGATCCGATAGCGATTGACGCCGGCCTTCGTGTGGTGAACAATACCGTGGCCGAAAACTTCGCGCGCCCCGAGGAAGCCAACAAGGCCCAGGCCTTGGTCAAGGAAAAGGGGCGGCATACCTTTATCGACAAGGTGAAGGTTCGCTACATTGCACAGGACGATAAATACTGGGCTGAATTGGTGAACTTCGGAAACAAGTATCTTCACGTGCCGGATCGTTTCGTCAGGGATTTCGACCGGCTCTTGATGGGCGGTGTCTGGGCGCAAGTGGAAATCCGCCACCAATACGATGAAGAGGCCCGGGGCCGGCGCAGTCCTTTTTGGATCGATCAGCTCACACCGATACAATTGGCCAGCTTCAACCTTGATGAATACCGCGAAACCCGATCCCGATTCAGTTCTGAGGAATGGGTGGACCTGCTCATCCGCAGCATTGGGTTGGAGCCGACCCAGTTTGACCGCCGGCTGAAACTGCTGTTTCTTTTGAGACTGGTCCCTCTGTGCGAGGGAAACTACAACCTGGTCGAGCTGGGGCCGAGGGGAACGGGGAAATCCTTTGCCTACCAAGAGCTGAGTCCTTATGTCATTCTCCTCACAGGTCCGACAACCGTGGCCAATCTCTTCTACAATATGGCATCCGGGAAGATCGGCTTGGTCGGTCTATGGGATGCCGTGGGTTTTGATGAGGTGGCAGACCTTCAGAAAATGTCGAAGGAAGTGGTGACAACGCTCAAAACCTACTGCGAGTCGGGTACGTTCGCGAGGGGGAAGGAATCCTTGACCGGGCAAGGCTCCATCGCCATGTTCGGCAACACCAACCAGCCCGTTGACGTCATGGTCCGATCCTCGCACCTGTTCATGCCCATGCCGGATGTGATCCGGGATGACCTGGCTTTCCTGGACCGCATCCACTGCTATCTTCCCGGCTGGGAAGTGCCCAAGATGCGCATGGAGTTCTTCACCGATCATTACGGATTCGTGGTCGATTACTTGGCCGAAGCCATGCGCGAACTTCGTCGGCACAATTATACCGAGCTTATGGACCGGTATTTTTCGTTTGGAGATCATCTGAATGCCCGCGACGTGAAGGCCGTGAGAAAATCGGTATCCGGTCTGGTCAAGCTTATCTATCCGGGAGGGGATATCACCAAGGATGAAATGGCGGAACTGCTCAGCCTTGCCCTGGAGAGTCGGCGTCGGGTGAAGGAACAGCTGAAAAAGATCGGGGCATTCGAGTACCACCACACTTCTTTTTCCTATCGAGACAAGGAAACCACCGAAGAGACTTACGTCGGAGTGCCCGAGGAGGGGGGACGAAATCTCATATCAACCGACCCGCTTGCGCCCGGCTGTTTATATACGGCATCCGTGAACCCCGAGGGGAAGGTCGGCCTGTATCGGATTGAAGTCGGGGTTTCCTCCGGAACCGGAAAACTGAAACTGGCCGGCGGACTGCAAAGCCAGATGAAGGAGTCCGCGCAGAGGGCATTCGCATTTCTGCAGGGCCATAAGGTCCCGATGGGGATCGCCCCTGTGTTCGACACCACGGATTTTCACGTTGAGTCCATCGATCTGCTTGGCAACAAAATAATATGCGAGGCCGGTGTCGCCTTAATTGTCGCCATATGCTCGGCCATCAAGAAAGTCCAGGCAATGCCCGGGCTGATCATCCTTGGCGACCTCAGCATCCAAGGAAACATCAAGGCCGTTCAGTCCCTGGTGGAGCCCCTTCAAATGGCCATGGAAAACGGAGCGAGGCGAGCCCTGATACCGCTTGAGAACAAACGAAACTTCCTGGAGGTGTCCGGTGAGATAATGGAAACGGTTGATCCAATTTTTTACTCCGATCCGCAAACCGCAACCATGAAGGCACTTGCATTGAAGTAGAACAAACATAGGGTTTTGCAATGAAGCGTTTGCCCAAAGGGATGATTTTTACATAGTTAAATAGAGTTGACCCGAGGCAGAGTGGGACGCCTTTAATTATTTCAGTTTCTATAAATTGAAGTCATAACATACCGATTCATAATACCGTGCCCACTTGGGATACCTTCTGCAGATCACGGCCGCATCCAAAGCTGTGATAAGAGAGTAATCTTTAAATCCTTTATGCCACTAAGTCGCGTTACCTTAATTTGTTGTATCGGCTTATCGCAAACATCCCGGCCTTAAAAAAACTTGTGATACTTAATCTGTATAGCAGTGCGCACCCCAGGCCGCGAGCAAATTATGGCTAATGGCACAGGATGCTGCGGCGCGACCGAGGTATTGAAACCGGGGCCAGCATATGGGTGTTGGCCCCTTCCCCGCTGAACACAGCGCACCAGAAAACGATTGTACCTGTCCCAGATCAGTTCCGTCTTCATCTGTGAAAAAGGATGCGGGTTATCCAGCCCCCAGCGTATGTTGTTAGTCATATAAGCTCTCCGTTACTGGTAAGCCATGTGAGCCTAACTTTATCTTTTCGTAGATAGTCGGCATATCATCCCATGTTCGACCATCCAACAAACGCCCAGGTTTTTTCTTGTTGAATCCTCCCCACTGCTTGAAGAAGTAAGTCATATCAGATGTCGAATACTGGTCAGCGAGAAAGCTCTTGCTCAATAATATGGATAATGCGTATTGGGTTGGAGGGTACAACATTTTCCTCACCGCCAATATGGACATGATCGGGGAAACCGGACAAAGAGGGAAAGTGCTCTGCATTGTCCCAACGTTTCTTGAGATGCCTTTTCACCCCGTCCATCCATTGATATCTATATCTTTTGGGAACATATCTTCCCTCTTCGAGAACAAAATATTCTGACAACTCCAGAAAATCTCCGTTTACCAAAGTAAGTTGTGCTCTGAAATAGCCCCGGTCGGAAAGAACAGCCCTCTCGTCAATGATTTCGATTGAACGGATGAAACTGCTGACAGACAGTTTGACTTCTATTTCAATCAGATAAGTTTCTGGATCCATTATTCGCTTATGTTGTCAAGTGAGTGAATTCTATCGAGAATTGCAGACTGCATATCTATAAAAGAAATCCATTCTATGAAATCCGCGGAATCACCAACTGAACCGTCATGAAACTTCTGGGCAAAATCATCAGATTGCATTTTGTATTTTGTTTCAAAATCGCTAATTCTTGTTTCAATGTCATGCAACTCACGTTTTGCCTTGGCCAATTCGATCCCCACCAATTTATTGAGGGCCTGGTCTACAACCTGGCTTTGATATCCCTGCCGAAAAAGAGCTTCAAATGATTTCAGCTTGCTTATAGTATTATGCTTTGATTCCATCGCCTTTTCCTGGCCTCCTTTCTAAAAAATACCTCATGTAGGATTTTAACACATAATTTCCTATTGCAAAACGTTATCCAATGACTATCGATATGAAAATCAGAAGGTTTATGATTATGTGAACCCATAACTGCCTTTACCCTGGCAATCACAGGCATATCATCCCATGTTCGAAGATACCACAAAAAATACCATAAAGGAAAAGGTGTTAAACAGGGAAACGTCAAAGTAGAATGTAACTTGGCCAAATACATGTATTTTCAAGACGACTAAATCCGAAAGTCGAATATCGAAATACGAAACAATATCAAAATTCGAATATCAAATGACCAAAACATTTCGGGAGTTTATACAATATTTGCAGGATATTGATACGTTTTGAATTTGGGATTTGTGTTATTCGTATTTATTTTCCCGCCGAGGCGGGATATTTCGAGCTTCGGATTTCCAGAAAATTAAATAAACAAATAAACTCTATTCTTTCAACGTGTTATCTTTTTAAATGACTTAGCCCTGCCCTGCGGAATGCGCTGAACCTGTTATATTTTTCATTATAGTATTTTTGCAGCCTCGGTTTTTTTGCCCATTGCTGCGTATGCCTCAGCAAGAGAACCCAGCACCTGTGCAGCCCTTTCATAGGCGCGTCTGTGCTTGTTGGAAACAATGTGGTCAATCCGCAATTTTCCGATTTTCTCGGCCCATGAAAGATATTCGGCTGCCTGGGATTTTGTCTCCTCTTTTTGTTTTAAGCCCTTTGGTGGAGTTACAAGGGTGGGGACCATCGATTGGTAGATCCGTCGTAAGACCAGCAATCCGGAAGTGCCTTTCTGGACGCGTACTGGGGATTTTCCGCCCAGAGGAGCATCTGCTTATGTGCTTCGTTCAATTGCTTAAATCTTTCCTCATCACCGCCCATGTCAGGGTGATAGAGTTTGGCCATCCTTTTATAGGCAGATTTTATCTTGCTGAGGTGACCATCAGATGACAGATCTTTCCTGTCAAGTTGAAGAATTTTTAGGCACTTGTTTTCAATCTTTGAGAGCCTTAGATGGGCTTTCCTGAGAGGCCTGACGCTTTCAGGATCTATATTTTTTTTGTGGTTTTTCTCAAGAAGATAAAGAGACGCAAAGCTCTTTGAGGTCTTATTATTCACCAGGTGATGCCATTCCTTTCCCGACTTGAGTATGAGATTTTTCAGGTCTGCAGCGGGTTTGTTTTTGGGGGTCCTGTG
>JAKLQB010000009.1 GCA_022013615.1 Desulfobacterales bacterium
AAATAGTTAACAGTGAGAGACCAATACAGTTGTTAGATTGAATCCAGACTGTGGAACAATTCTATGTTTCATTACATATAAAAGGCAATTAAATGTCAACAAAAATGAATCAGAGCGCATTTTAAATACAACTTAGAAATTTCAGATATCTTGCCATTATCTGGCATAATGAGTATTATCAAGATGTTGTGATACGCTTCACATACATGCAACTCAAATCGACATTCACTGATAAACTCGGTTGACCCGAACTACACTTCTTGCCAGAAAATTAACGGGCAACAACGTGAATTTCATTAAAGTATATTTGCTTGAATCTTGAATTTTTCGAGTTTCTAATCTCAAAATTGAAAGATCATGCTTTTATATAAAGACCTTTGCCTTCGCTTTGGATTTCCTCCTTCTTCCTCAACCTAAAAATAATGGCACGTAGGTTATTCTTCTTAAAGCCCGTCCTTTTTTCCAAAGTGGCTACATCAATGCCTTTCTTGCTCCTTTTGATAATGGCCAGGACAGTATCACTTGGGTTTGTCTTTTTCGCTTTCTTGCCTACTACCTTTTTTCGGGCTTTGGCCTTAGGTTTTTTCGGTGCCTGCACTTTGTCAATCTTTTCCAGCTGCTTTACAATTTTCTCTGTCATCTGAGTTAATCTCTTAAGATCCCTTACTACAGCCCGCACGTCCTTTTCCAGTTGCTTCATCATTATCCCCTTTCTCATCCGTTCTTGGTTTATTGTATATCCACCCTCTCTTTCAGTTCCTTGCCGCATTTGAAGAAAGGCAGCTTCTTGGGTTTCACCTCCGTAAGCTCTCCTGACTTTGGGTTTCTCCCGGTGTACCCGTCGTATTGCTTGACAAACATGGAACAGAGGCCACGAATTTCCACCCTGTCGCCATTCACAAGGGAGTTTGCCATCTCATCAAAGACTACTTTCACGACTTCCTCTGCCTTCCTCGGGGGAAGGTCTGTATCCTCTCTCAACGCTTCTATCAAACTTGACTTGTTCATATTGTCTCTCCTTCAAAATTCAAGATGAATTATGTTCATAAGCAATTGTTTGAGAAATGTCAAGGAATCCTGGCCACTTGCCATAAAAACGGTTATGCGGAGCAAAAAGAAATCTTGGAAATGAAATGTATTGAGAATCTATACGCATAAAAGAAATCAGGGTAAGCCTTTAGGGTGGGCTCACGCTGAAGATTCAGTTTTTAAATGTATGTTCCGAATATCTCAGGATTTCAAAGACCTTGATATTTACGGAAACATAGAAGCAATTATCTGCTTCTATGTGGGTTCCTCTTGTCAAGCACCTTTTTTACATTTTCTTCAATCCTCCGATTTCATTTCTTGCAACTCCATAGCGGATATGGTTCATGTGCGAGAATGGGCTCCTGGTTAGCTCGTCGGAGCACAGGAACTATACCCGCGGTGCATACCTCCAAGCTTTGATTTTTCATAAACCATCTTCCTTTTTTTTATCCTGGCACATCGGATTTAAAGGAATCCACGGCTGATGTTTGATGCGTTCGGTTGGTATAGGTTCTTTTGGGTCGTTTGTTTAAAGCGTCTTTACCAGCTTCTATCCGTGCTGACATCTTTTGTCAGGCACCTAATAATGAATACGCCAAATGAGCGCTTCTTAGAACCGGTTATAAAGGCGCCCCATCTATGAAAACGGTGACTCTTATAAGCACCAAGCAGATAGTCGGGCGCCTTTACCAACCGTTACATCTCAACCATCATACACTGCGTCCTCGCTCTTCTCCTTTATCTGTCAGATTTGGGCCATGATTATTTAACAAGTCTCAGTCGGACTCCCTCAGGGACAACTCCATATTCCAGATAACGCCACAGATCGATCAATAACTTTCGCGCCACGGCCACAATCCCGATTCTCCTCATCCGGCTCCCTCCACCAGCAAACCTTTCCTGATACCATTGACTGAGTTTGCTCTGAGGTTGAAACCTAAGCCAGCCCCAGGCAATCTGGATATTTAGTGCCCGAATACGGCCTCTACCCGCCTTACTGATCCCTTGCTCACGCTGACTTCCACCGCTATCATATGGAGTGGGCGTAAGGCCTGCAAAAGCCCCTACTTCTCGCCGATTCCGAAACTCCCGCCAGCCAAACATCTCCATCACAAAATCCCACGAACTCGTCACACCAATGCCATAAAGCGTCCTTAATTGGGCAACCTTTCGCATCGAAAGCGTTTCCGCTGATCCTACCCTTATCTCACGCTCCTTCCTCAAAATACCCATCTGTTCTTCCACCATTCTCAGTCGCTCGTATTCACGCACTATCCGTGCTTTGAAATCCCCAGGAAGCTGTTTTCCATCCCAGGTGCATAATGAGTCCAACTCCTCTAAAAACTTCTTTCCGCTCGGATTCTTTACTTCAAGGCCTTCCAGGATCAATAACCCCCGGATTCGACTTCGATGCCTGGTCCGCTCTTTATTCAGGGACTCCAACTCCCTACTCAACTGCCTCCCATCTTCAGCCTCCACACTCGGCACCCTCACCACACTCCATAGTTTCCGCTCTCCACCATGATACCTCATCAGCATATTCAGAAGCTTTCGGGCATCAATCCGATCTGTCTTCGCCCGTCTCTTCCGTCGATTCACTTCAATGCTGGATGAATCAACCACTACGTTCTCTACCTCTTGGTTCAAAAGATATCGGTGCAACCAAAAACCATCCCGGCCAGCTTCGTAACAACTCACAATCCTCACATCATTATCCAGCCTAAAACGACTTTTGGCCTTTTCAATCTCCTCTTCTAATTGTTCCAGATTCCTGGCATCAACGCTCTTAAACCGCATCTTGTTCCCATCACTGAATCCCAGTTTCCATTTGCTGTTGCTCAGTTCAAATGCCACATGCAATACCGCCGCTTTTGTGCTAACATTCTTTTTCAGGGTTTCTTGGGTTTTCTTCATTTCGATTCTCCTTTCAGTGGTTTTTTCGTCTTTATATCACGAAAGGCCGACCAAGGAACCCTGCATAGTATCTATTGAGGCTCAAGAGCAATACGTCGGAGCTATCTGGAATCGTAACAGGCTGCAACTCATCTCACCTGGTTATATGCCTAATTGATTTTCGTTCCTAAAGTATGTTTTACGATTTTATTGCCATTCTTCAAAAGCTCAACGAAGTCAAACCTGAGTAATGATAGCAGGAGTCTGCAATTTTAATAGCCATTTTTCTATTGGCAATTTACCACAAGAGATTGTTCAAAAAGGATTTAATATGACACCAAAGGAAGAAACCAACCTTCTCATTAATCTATGAATTACTATTTGTCTTGAAAATAATATTTCATTTACAGAAGTTTCCTCAGTATATTTTATTGTGTTCGTATCTATTGCTTCTACGGGATCATCATAACCACAAAAATCCATTTGATCATATTTTGGGCTCAATTCAAGACCTTTAACGTTGTGAAGGCTTATATCTATGGCTAATGGACATGAAATTTGGAAAAATTTCATTAAATTTAATAATATTTCAATGACGTATTTTTGCAAAACTTCTATAGCTTTTGGAAGATATAATTTTTCCGCAGCTGTTTGAATAAGATCCAAATCGCATGTAAAACAAACAGCTCCATTATGAAATAGACGAACTTCATATTGATTTTCGTAAAAATTTCCTATAGCATAAGCTTTAAACAGCCATCCATTCAAGAAAGGAAACCAGTCGCCCCTCCTACCAGCAGGTACATTGTTTGTAAGCCAATCTCTAAAAGTTTTTTCGAACATAAGATCCTTTCGAAGCAATGCCATTCTTGGACAAATGATAACTCTAAAAAATTTTCCATCATTTGGTATTGGCCTAAAATTATTCGACTCAAAAAATGTTTCTGCATATTGAAGTGATGCCTTACGTGCTAAATATGCGGCTTCTATCTGATGCTCACTCATTAATACAGTTCTAAAGTTACCTCGCCGATAATATCGACCATGATTATATCCTTCAACCATATGCGGTTTTCCCCAACTTTCAGGGTGATAAATCATTAAAAGTGAGCTTTGATTGGTTGGATTGATTTTTATCACCTTTATAGTTAATTCAGGTAAAATCGGTTTAACAACATCTAAAAGTATATTTTCAATATCAATCGTCATCTGCTCAGGAATTTCAATTCCACAGTCGCTAATATCTTTTGGAACTGGTACTTCTTCCTCAGTTTGTGGAACACCATATAACAGGATACCACCATGTTCATTAGCAAAAGAAGAAACATCTCTTGCTATTTCAATTCTTTTGTTTTTGTTTGAAATTGAAACGTTTTCTTTATAGTCAATCGTGTTAGATTCTGGCGTTTTAAGTTGGATAAGATTTTTAGCCCATTTAAAAAGCTCTTCTTCTGTCATAACATCTGGATGTTTTGGGAAAATCATAGCTACCTTCCGTATTGGTACCTAACGGTATTTATTAAAGGCTTTAATAATAGACAATTTGGCGGCTTCGAACTTTGAGTTATCTTGCCATAAAACTAACGATCTAAAATCACAACGTAATTGCATATATGTTCTGCATATCCCAGGGTTTCAAGGGCCTTGATATTTGCAGAAGCATAGCAATTATCTGTAACGTTTTAATAACCGGTGCCGTCAGGTGTCCGATTGATTAACTTGTTAGCTTCGAATTGTCTTCTCAGGTGTGTTGGGCCTGCATTATTCATATGTAGACTCGACACTTCAAGATTATTCTATGT
>JAKLQB010000894.1 GCA_022013615.1 Desulfobacterales bacterium
CATATTTCGTTTGGATTTTGACTTCTTCTTTTTGGGTACAGCCATAACGTAGTTTTATTCTCCTTGAAATTTTATTTTTTTTAGTTTTGAAAAACCGGGATGCCCTTTTTCTCTTAGGCACTCACACTTTTTCATGTTCAAGTTGGTTCCACACAAGGTGCACAGCCCGGAACAGTCTTCCCTGCAAAGGCATTTCATGGGCAGTGACAAATAAATTTGTTCTCGGACAATATCATCCAGCCGAATCTCACTATCCGTGACAAGTTCAACCGACATATCATCTTCCAATAGTTCAATTTCGTTTTGTCCACTTAGTGAAGGGGTAACTGTAAGAAAGAAGCTAAATCCAGCATCTATATCACGCTGATAGGACTCAAGGCACCTATCACACCGAATCATGATCCGCCCTGCCAAATGACCATCCACCAGGTATTTGGTACCCGCCCTGGAGACACTTATATGAACATTCAGAGGACCAGCCAGCCCCAGAACCTGACCATCTCCCTCTTCATGCCCCCACCAGCCTGGTTCAAGTGTATAATCGAAGTCCCGGGGACCACGGGAAATGGTTCTTATGTCAATGTTCATTGAAAACGAACCTGTTAAACAGCAATGGAAACTGGTTATGCTTTTAATAAGTTAAGATGGCATATATATATCACACCTGCCTTTTGTCAAGAAATTAATCCACTCAGTGCCCGAACAAAGAGAAGAAAAGGCTTTAATTCAGTAAACTTAAGTTGCGGAATTTTTCTTTTTTTATTGACAGTTACGGCCTTTTTCTATTATAATTCTATAATAATTGTACCAGGAAGCTGCCTAATCTCAATTTAGAAAGCCCACGACACTTTAGAGTTCCCGATACACCTGTTTGCCTATGTGGAGATATAGAGAACGATTAAATTACTACGAAAAACTGAGGCGTTCACTATATGAGGTTTTAAGAGACACCCTCGAACGCCGATTGATGAAAGTTTCCCTTATTGATTCCTTTTACAATTATCAGGAGAACAAGGTCGAATACAACTTTCTCGACAAGAGTGAGCTTAAACCCAAATCGAAGAAATTTGAAAAGGAATCAGATCTGTTCAACACGTTTATTGTTATTTTTTGCGAAGGCATCGTCAGCCCCCAAATAAAAAATTATATCCGCTTTTTTCCTGAAAATACCGTTATTAAAAAAAACCTTGAATACCTTGCCAATTTCTCTTTGTACAAACGGTTTCATCAAAATCTGCGGCACTTTTACAGCCCCGGTTTTTTGGAATTCCTCGAAAAGCTGATAAATATAGATTACGCCCTCCTCATTCAACAGGACCCCACTGTTAAAAAGAAGTATAGATATTCATTGACACATCTGCACGTCAAAATTGACTGGCCCATTGCAGATGCGGCGGAAGACCTGGCCAAATGGCTCAGGTACATTCAAAATAATTTATACGAGAATGGTGACAAAGAGGCCCGCATTCTCCAAAATAAGCTCTTTGAATACTACGGTTGCCATCACAGTGTTGGTGGAAGACGGACTGCCGGGCTCATTGCTGCCCAGCTTCTTAGAAAATTGGATCACATTTCATCCGTATTTGTCTCCAGTTCGGAATCACGTGCAATGTATAAATATTCCGAGCGAGGGACTTCGAAATTTTTTCTCATACAATTAACCAAAGAACAGGTCAATGCCCTGGCCCAGAGTGAAGGTATGAATTCCGACCTCTTCACGTCCACTTACCTATACCCGGCCGACGGTTATTATGTAGGGATCTCTGAAGCATCTTATGGTCCCACAATCCATTCCAAGCCCCCTGAGGACGGCAAACTTCGAACAGTTAAACCGGCCTACAACTGGCTTAAGCTTCGAGACGAATTTCTCCATCCTAAAGTTGATGCCCTGGATGCCAGGCCAATTAATTATAACTGGATTTACAGCACCACAGATTGACGTTCAGAATAAACCAGACATCCAGATAACGGTCCCATTTGAGCGTGTATACTTGTCCATCATCGGCTAAGACCTTGAAATAATAATGGTCTTGGCCGCACCAGCGGTCCAGGATCTTAGTCACCTGAAATTTCTGCTGATCCACCACGAAATAAAGAGGCCGTTCGTTTGCCTTATACCCAGAGTAGGCAGCGACTTCTATCTTTATATATTTCGAGTCCTTTTGCATACTTAAATAATTCGTAATCCCTGAAGTAACATCTCAAGAAATTCGGGTATAATCTCATTTTCTGGGCATAATGATTCATAGTTACCGTTCACGGGTTCAAACGTTCAGGGTTCATGGTTTACCAAAATCTGAACCGTTGATTCGTGAGTTTAAATGGAGAAGGCATGATAGTAGAATGATATCCTCCCGCGCTGCCATTCTTTGTTTTACCAAGTAATAGTCGGCCTGCGAACAAGGTCAACGAAAAAAAGGGAACTCTCGTATGTGACTCCGCAACGCTGGAGTCTCTTTTTCGATCAAACTGGCCGCTTCGGCGGTCAGAGGCAGCGCTGAACGGTGAACCCAGAACCTGTGAACGCTTACGATTCATATTATACATACCCAACACCAGAACACCAGCAGATAACTTTGGGTTGAGTCACCTCTAACTATAACGAAGATCATTTGACATCAAGTCCTTCTTGTTTCCTTTACATCGGTGTGTTAAACTCCCCACGATTTTCCAGGCATTTACCAGATAGCGACCCTCCGGCTTCGCTCTACAAGCCGGAGAGCCCCCTGGTTTTCAAAGATGAAATATAACCTCCGGAGGTTATCTCAAACCATGAATCAAAAAAAAATTGTGACACGGTTTCCACCCAGCCCGACCGGCTATCTGCATATCGGTGGGGCAAGAACGGCCCTGTTTAACTGGCTTTTTACCAGGCAAAAAGGCGGAAAATTTGTGCTCAGGATCGAGGATACGGACAAGGCAAGATCCTCGGATGAAACTACAAAGGCCATCATAGAATCCATGGAATGGCTCGGCCTTGACTGGGATGAAGGGCCCTATTTCCAGTCACAGAGATATGATATTCATAATACTTTTATAGAACGTCTTCTTTCCACCGGCCAGGCCTACCATTGTCATTGCTCACCGGATGAACTGGAACAGGGAAGAAAAGCAGCAATGGCCAAAGGGCTAAAGCCCAAATATGATGGTAAATGCCGTGATTTGGGACTCGGCCAGGCCCCGGGTTCAGTGGTGAGGCTCAAGACCCCCCAAACCGGGATAACGCAATTTAATGATCTGGTTAAAGGGCGTGTCCGTTTTGATAATGAAGAGCTTGACGATCTTATTCTGAGGCGATCGGACGGCAGTCCAACATATCACATGGCCGTGGTTGCCGACGACATCAGTCTTGGCATTACCTATGTTATCCGGGGAGATGATCATGTGAACAACACGCCCCGCCAAATATTGATCTACGAAGCCCTGCGTGAACCCATCCCCCATTACGCCCATGTACCCATGATCCTGGCTCCGGACAAAACAAGGTTGAGCAAACGACATGGGGCCATATCGGTCCTTGCCTACAGGGATATGGGTTATCTACCCCACGCTTTACTCAACTCGCTGGCCAGGTTAGGATGGTCTTATGGAGACCAGGAAAAGTTTACAAAAGAGGAACTCATTGAAAAGTTCTCACTCAAAAACGTGGGGAAGTCTGCAGGTGTCTTTAATGCAGATAAGCTTCTGGACCTGAATGCCTGGTATATTCGCAACTCTTCAGATGAGTTTCTCGCGCGTGAGCTGATCCCTTTTCTGCGGCAATTCGGTTTTAAGGGGCTGGAACAACAAAAGGTTAAGGAAGCGGTTGCCACACTAAAGCCAAGAAGCAAAACCCTGTTGGACATGGCTGAAGGGGCCCTCTTCTATTTTCAGGAGGAAATCACCTATGAAAAAAAGGCCGATGACAAATTTCTGAAGCCGGATATCCTGAGATTGCTTGAAGACATCCATGGCAGATTTGAAAAAGTCTCTGAATTCAACCAGGCAGATCTTGAAAAGATTTTCGTGGCCTTTCTCGAGGACAATGAAATCAAACTCAAAAAAGTGGCACAGCCGCTCAGAGTGGCTCTTACAGGTAAGACAGCAAGCCCGGGCATCTTTGAGGTGATGGAAATTTTAGGCAGAAAAAAGGTGCTTGAAAGGCTCGCAAAGGTCATCACTCATATTCGGTCTAAGGCATAACGAGATCTGAACTTAGTCGATATAAACCGGTTCCCTTAGAATGAGTTCTTTGGCGTTTGCCGCCACAGCGGATAGTTTCGGGTGGGTCTCCTTTAAGTTGGTGACCTGTCTTAGATGATCCGCTGTCCTCATAATGAGGGATGCCATGTCCCCTTCATTCACAGGCACATAGGTCAAAAGCTGCTCCCAGGGGACGTTTCTGGCCCACATGAAAAGGGCAGCAGCAGGCCAGAAAAGAATGGGGGAAGACTCAAATCCCCGTTTGCTTTTTAATTCCTTAATATTTTCAATATCCTCAATAATATTATTAAAAAATTCCTTGAGCTCAGTTAAGTTGAAAACCCCATCGACCATTGGCTCCAGTTCAAGGGTTCTATCCCATACAAAAGGGGCCAATCCTCCTGCCATGATTTCAGGAGAAACATTATTCAAGGCCCCCATCCTGATAGCTTCTGCAATCAATAAGGGTTGGTCCAGTCTCAACTTGGATGCCCAATGGCCGTCCGGGGTTAATCTGTTTGCCTGATCCACAAAACCGGTTTCCTGCAAAAACCTCACATGACGTTTGAAACTGAGCCATAATCCCCCCCCCATTCCCTCCATTTGCATTCCTAAGGACTGAAGATCACGAAGCAATTTCATGAGTGGGTTCTTCTCTTTCCCATGACAGGTTCTCACATGGGTACAGGTTTCGCACGGAATCATACCATAGCGAATGCTCCGGCTGAGTTGCCTGGCTTCCTTCTTCAATTCCAGTCTTTTCTGGATGTTTTCCTGGATCTCGTAAGGATCGGCAGTATCGCATTTGCCTACTGAAAGGATCTTTTCTAACTTTGATATCAGTTCATCCCAGCGTCTCTTGACAAACGGCCCGGTTTTTCTCTCCTGGAAGGAAGCAAATGAAAGACCAATAAGGTCCCTTACCTCCAGTGGGGTATGAGACAGAAGTAAATTCAGGGTCATGGAAAAATTGATATGAATCCGGCTCACAAGTGGCTCGGGAGGCGCATTATTCAGTTCACTAAGGAGTTGCGGGTCTTGGTGAAGACCTGGAATCACAACCCCAAACCCGATCCGATCTTTTCCCCTCCTGCCTGCTCGTCCGACCATTTGATGAAAGTCCGTTGCCGTCAGATCAGCGAATTCGCGTCCATTGTAACGGTCGCTTTGCACAAGAACAACGGTCCTGGCAGGAAAATTCACCCCGGCTGCCACTGTGGATGTAGAAAAAATAGCCTCCAGATACCCCTTGCTCATCATCTTTTCAATGAGAGCCTTCCAGTAAGGGAGTTGTCCCCCATGATGGGAGCCAACTCTGGATTCCAGAAGCGGTCCCATCTGGCGATGTCCCTCAAGGTGAGGGAAATCCCCTAAAAACACGCTTGTAGCTTGTTTGAGTGACGCATTTATCCTGGGCTCAATATCTGATTGGACGCAGGTGAAAATGGCCCGGTCACAGTCCGATCTCGACTTTAAAAAAAAGATTGCCGGCAACAGATCCAGGTCTCGTAATTGCCTGATAATCCTACCGTAATCCGGTTTTTTCCACCGCCCCCACCCACCTCCCCTGGAGGTTAGAAATTTCTTGACCTTGGGGCCAAGGCCTTTTTTCCCTGTTAAAGGAACAATAAGGCCCTCATTGAAAAGGAAAAGCATTTCCAGAGGAACGGGTCGCTCTTCCGAGCGTACTACGCGATTTGGGGTCCCACGAATCTCCCGCAGCCACTCACAAACCTCTTCTGCATTGGATACAGTGGCTGAAAGCAGTAAGAGCCTGACACTTGATGGA
>JAKLQB010000895.1 GCA_022013615.1 Desulfobacterales bacterium
ACATGTGAACCAAAACTTTTTCAACTTGTTAATCCCCTTTAGCGGCTCGCTTGAGCTTGCCAAAGTCTTGCTGCAGGGAAGCTCATTGCATTTGAGCTACCCCTACTCGTATCCAGATCAAGTAGAGATAATGACACGAGCGTCTATTACTGAAGCTCCTTTTTCGTAAACGAATACGGGATTCAAATCGAGCTCACAAATTTGAGGAAACTGATTTATGATTTCTGAAACACCGGTCAATATCCCCGCAATTGCCGCAATGTCTGCTCCCGGCCGGCCTCTGATCCCTTGCAACAAAGGAAACCCTTTGATCTCCCTTATCATTTCAAAGGCATCGTCCTCAGTGATGGGGGCCACCCGGAAAGAGACGTCTCTCAACACCTCGACGTGTATGCCGCCTAATCCGAACATGACAAAATGGCCAAAGGTTTCATCAATGCTCGCCCCCACAATGACCTCAATCCCTTTGGTTTCCATTGGGGTGACCATAACGCCCTCTATGCCGGCCTCAGGGTTGTAATGGCGTGCGTTTTTGATAATCTCTTTGAAACCCTCTTGAACAGCCCTCTCACTATTAAGCCCTAATATAACTCCCTCTGCCTCGGTCTTATGAATGATATCCTGAGAGACGATTTTCAGTACCACTGGAAACCCGAGTCTTCTGGCATGGGAAGCCGCCTCTGATGCTGTTGAGGCAAGAAGAAAATCGTTTACGGGTATGCCAAATCGCTTGATCAGATTCCGGGCCTCAGGTTCCATAAGGGTAAGCCGCTTTTGTGATAGTGCCTTCTCAAAGAGTGCCTGACAAAAGCTCAGATCGGCCCCGGAAATAGGGGTTCTCTTTTTGGTAGGCCTTTCCCCAGCGTGTTTCCTGAGGTACCTGGCGCGCATGAAAAGGGAGGCCATGGCGGCCATGGCTGTCTCCACCGATTCGTAGACAGGAATGCATTGGCTTTGCATGATATATAGAGATCTTGGGTTCTCCCTGGCATACATACTCTGTAAAATGACGGGCTTGTCATATTTGTCCATCAGGTCGATCAACCCGGTTGCAACTTGTTCCTCTATCTTATCGGCTCCTGGAAAAAGATCATAATACCCCCCGAACTGACCCACGATTACAAGGCCATGGATGGCCACATCCTGCAGTAATATCTCGGCGCATTTGACAAAGGTCCACAAATCTTTATCAGCAGCTCCTGCAAAATCCACCGGGTTTTGAGTTGAGGACTGCGGCAGGAGGACCTCTGCCAATCTCTCTTGCGTAGGTGTGTCGAGAACAGGTACTTCCAGGCCCGATCTCTCTGCCAAGTCTGATGCCAAAGTACCATGCCCACCTCCTTCAGTCATGACAGCGATACGATTTCCTTGTGGCATTGGCAGCTTGGCAAATGCATTACCCAAACCCAGCAATTCGTTTGAATTTCTCGCCCTTATGACGCCTGCTTGCCTGAAAGCAGCATCATAAATCTCATCATTCCCCGCCAGAGAACCCGTGTGGGATATCGCTGAGCGCCGGCCTGTAGTGGTGTATCCGATTTTCATAGCGACAACAGGTTTCAATCGGGTTATTTGGCGGGCAATTTTCAGGAATTCTCTGCCATTCCTCAATCCTTCCATGAAGAGGAGAATCGCCTTGGTATCAGGGTCATTCCCCATATAATCAAGGTATTCATGAAATTCCAGATCGATCTGATTGCCGAGGCTTATGAATTTCGAAAACCCGAGACCTGTCCTTCTGGCAAGGTAACTAACCTCCAAGCCGAAATTGCCACTCTGCGTGATAAACCCGAGGCTGCCCGGAGTGATCGGCAGGATCGTTGTATTAAGATCTATGGCTGAATTGTATACCCCCAGGCAATTGGGACCCACCAGCCTGATCCCTGATTCCTTTGCCAGTGTTACAAGATTTTCTTCCACCTCCTTGCCTTTTTCCCCGGTTTCTCCAAACCCGGCAGTTACGATCACAATCATCTTGACTCCCTGATGGATGCAATCCTTAGTGGCCTGAGGGACGTAACGGGCCGGAATTCCTATGATGGCCAGGTCAACCAGATCGGGAATGTCTTTGATATCCCTATAAGCCTGGACTCCGCAAACCTCACCCCCCTTCTTATTCACTAAGTAGAGTTTTCCCTTATAACTGCTTTCAACCAGTGCCTTTGCCATGAGATTCCCCCATTTCTGGGGGTCTCGTGACGCACCGACCACAACGACTGATCGCGGATTAAAAAGAAATTCCAATTGTTCCACTTCTCCCAACTAACCCTCTTTCCTTTTCCTACTGCCTGTAGGGGGCTTCTGTACGGCAACAGTAATTGCCCTGTCAGGACATATTATCTCGCAGTCTCTGCATCCAGTGCACTCGGTAAGGCTAACCACTTCAACGGGATAATACCCACTGGCATTGATCCTTGCTGCAATGCCGAGAACCTTTTTTTTGCAAAACTTGATGCACAGTTCACACCCCTTGCACCTCTCCCGCCGAATAACAAGACGTTTCATCTTTTCCTCTGACTCATTGAGAGGTAATACTCATGGCCCTTTTCTATGCCTTTTATGTTCACAGACGCCATGGACTTTCGGTGCTCAGGGAGAGTTCTCTCAACCCCCTGGAAGACCGATTCAAGCCGGCTGACTTTTGCAAACCCAATCAATCCTCCAAGGGCGACCATATTGGTAAGTAGGACGTTTCCCAGTTCCAAAGCCAGTTCAGTAGCAGGAATTTCAAGTGTGGATATATCCTTACGCAAACCGATATGGTTGGTGGGAGGGCGGTTCAAAATCAAGCGCCCTCCTCGACTCAGGCGCTTTTCAAAAGAGTCCATGAAAGGGTTGCCTAACGCAACGCAGATTGTGGGCTCCTCCACAATTGGAGATGCAATTGATTCATCGGACACCACAACCGAACAGCTGACAACCCCTCCCCTTACGCTATCTCCGTAGCCCTCCATATAGGTTATCTCTTTTCCTTCCAAAACACAGGCATGGGAAAGGACCTTCCCGATTACCAGGACTCCCTGCCCACCCAGGCCACCTATTATAATCCTTTCTTCCATTTATCCCCTTTTGCAGTTTTGAAAACCCGAAGCCTGTGTTCTGAAATCATCTGATCTTCAACCCAATCAACGGCCTCAACAGGGGGCAGTCTCAGATGGGTAGGGCATTGTGAGACGATCTCAACGAATGAAAAACCTTTTTCATGGATCTGGGTCTGAAATGCTTGAATAATGCTTTTCTTTGCTTTTCTCACGTTTCGAGGGGTGTTGACGGCAACCCGGGCCACGTACCCTGTGCAATCTATGGCACTCAAAATCTCCGGAACGTGGAGAGGTGCGCCGTTTCTCGGCTCTCGGCCGAGAGGGGTGGTTGAAGTCTTCTGTCCCATAAGGGTGGTTGGGCTCATCTGCCCGCCTGTCATCCCGTAAACACCGTTATTAACCATGATCACCGTAATGTTCTCGCCCCGCCCCGCCGCATGGACCAGTTCTCCCATGCCAATGGCCGCGCAATCCCCATCGCCCTGATAGGTGAAGACAACATTTTCGGGCCTGCTCCTCTTTATTCCCGTTGACACTGCGACTGCCCTTCCATGAAGAGCACAGAACGTATCCATCTTGAGGTATTTATGCATTATGGTATAGCACCCTATACCCACAACCCCTATGGATTTTTCCCTTATGCCAAGTTCAGATATGGCCTCGGAAAGGAGCCGATTAATGATTCCGTGGCCGCAGCCCGGACAGTAGGGCAAAGGCTTGTCCAGTAAAACAGGCCTGTTGGGGTTTTTACCTTTTACCGGGTTTTGATTCATCGTGGATTTTTTCTATCTCTGTAAAAATATCTTTGGTGGAGGGGAGCATTCCTCCAACCCTTCCATGAAAAAAAACGTTTCCTCGGCACTCAAATGCCAACCTTACGTCCTCCACCATTTGTCCGGCGTTCAGTTCAACCACTAATAGGTTTTGAATCGTGGCAGGAAGATCCTCAAAAACCATATTTGGAAAAGGCCATAAGGTGACCGGCCGGATGAGGCCTACTTTTAATCCTTTTCCCCTTGCCATGTTGACGACCGATTTTACAATCCTGGAAACGATGCCAAAGGCCACAATTGCAACATCCGCGTCCTCAATGAGGTAGGTTTCGCACCGTTTTTCTCTCTTCGCAATCAATTTGAATTTTTTCTGCAATCGAAGGCCGACTGCCTCTGCCTCTTCCGGAGTGAAGCTGCATGTTTTGATCTGATTCGCCCTTCTATTCATAGCCCCGGTTAAGGCCCATTTCTTCTTTTTGTTTAAAGACGGCAATTCAACTCTTTCAGGCAGGATAACGGGTTCTATCATCTGACCAATATACCCATCCCCTAAAAGGATCACCGGTGACCGATACCTGTCAGCCAGATCAAATGCTAAGAACGTCAGTTCAGCAAACTCTCTGCCTGAACATGGTGCAAGGACGATAACCCGATAATCACCATGGCCATGGCCTTTTGTGGCTTGAAAATAATCGCCCTGACTCCCTTTGATGTCTCCATCACCAGGACCGGCCCTTGATATGTTGACAATAAGTGCCGGAAGTTCGGCTGTTGCCATGAAAGAAATCCCTTCGGCCATCAAACTCATTCCCGGGCTGGAAGTAGACGTCATTGCCCTGATCCCGGCACTGGATGCCCCTGCAAGCATATTAATAGCTGCGACTTCACTTTCAGACTGGATGAATACCCCGCCCTCTTCCGGAAGCCTCTTTGCCAAATATTCGGGGATCTCGTTCTGAGGCGTGATGGGGTAACCGGAAAAAAACCTGCATCCGGCCCTTATGGCTGCCTCTGCAATCACCTCATTATTCTTAAGTAATACTTTTTCTACCATCTCATATTGTCAAATACGGGCAGGGTTTATTATCAGCTTTTTTTCTTCTCTAAAAAATTCCCATACAAGTTACAGAACCATCGACATGGAATAAAAGCAAAGCGGGAAACTCAAAAAAACAATCTGGTATCCAGAAGTTGTATTGTTAGATCCAGATTATCACTTTGCGGACCTATACTTTTCAGTGCGTCTTCTTATAATCTCGGAGCTGATCAGAATGACGATGGAAAGTAAGATCAACAAGGAAGCTATTGAGGAAACCATCGGATTGATCTCAAGACGTACGCTGTCCCAGATTTTCTTTTGGAGTGTTACGGCCGACGTACCGGAAATGAATATTGCAATAATGATCTCGTCAAAAGAGGTTATGAATGCGAAAAGGGCTCCTGAAAAAATGCCCGGGCTGATCAGGGGTAGGGTGATTCGAAGGAAAGTCTGTAACCTATTTGCTCCCAAATTCATGGCAGCGTTTTCAAGGGTCCTGTCGAACCCTTGTAAGACGGCAGTAACATTGACGATAACAAAAGGAATGGCCAGTGTTGTGTGGGCTATTATCAATCCCGTATACGTACCCACCAGGTGTAAGCGGACGAAAAGAAAATAGAATGCAATAGCCATGACTACCAGCGGCATAATCATGGGTGACAGAAACAATGTATAAACTATATTTCGACCAAAAAATCGTCCCCTCACAAGCCCGACCGAGGCCATTGTTCCCAAAAGCGTTGCAAGTAATGTAGTGAAAATGGCAACGATAAAACTGACTTTTGTTGCATCAATCCACTGATAATCCGTAAAGAATCTTTTGTACCACATCAAGGAAAACCCTTTTGGGGGAAACTCCAAGAAAAGAGAGGAACTGAAAGATAGAGGTATTATTATGAATACCGGAAAAATCAGATAGGCGAAAACCATCCAGCTGAAACAATAGATTAACGCGGTCTTTTTGTTAAAGGTGATCATGGCGGGCTTTTAACCTACTTGAGTTCTTCGAGAAAGAGGTATTTTTTAAATCCAATGATCATAAGGACCGCAACGGTAAGCAATATAAAAGCAAGGGCTGACCCAAAGCCCCAATTAAGGAGGTTGCTGACCTGATTTTCGATCACATTTGAAATCATGATTTCCTTAAGCCCTCCTAACAGGGCCGGAGTAATGAAGAATCCAATCGCAAGAATAAATACAATGAGGCAACCGGCGCTTATCCCCTTCATGCTAAGAGGAAGATATACCCGAATAAAGGTTTGGAAAGCGTTTGCCCCCAGGCTCCTGGATGCCCGTATAAGATCCCAATCGATTCCGCTCATCACGGCAAACATGGGGAATATCATATAAGGTAGGAGAATATGAACCATGCCCACATACATACCAAAGGCGTTGTACATCAGTTTCAGAGGTGCAGAGATTAAACCCAGTTCCAACAACATAGAATTGAATATGCCGTTTCTTCCCAGAAGCACCATCCAGGCATAATTCCTTACCAACAGGCTTATCCAAAAGGGAATGATCACGAAAATGATCATCAAGCCCCTTGTCTTTGGGCTTACCGATGCCAGCAAAAAAGAAACCGGATAACCGACAACCAGGCAAATCAGTGTTGAGAAAAAGCTGATTTTAATGGTGTTGTAAAAGACCTTGATGTAGACGCTTGTTGAAATGAACTCCTGATAATGTTTCAGGGTAAAATCAGGATCAAACAGGCTCATCAGGATCATTTTTGCGAGCGGATATACGTATATGGTGAGCAGAAAAAGTAGTGCCGGGAGAACCAGGAACAGGTTTCCACTCAGTATTTTATCCTTTCCCAACGCCCTGACAAGTTGATTCATCTTTTTTTAATATCACCCTAAAATTATTGAATCAGGGCAGATGGCCGAGGCCATATACCCTGACCCGTGGTTACCGGTCTATTTTAAAATCCATTCATTCCACAGTTTTGAGACCTTGTCGGCATTATCGGCCCACCAGAGCATATCATAGGAGGCCAGTTTTTTGAGGTTTTCCGGGTAGCTGGGCATATCCCTTTTCGCATCCTCAGACATATGCTGGAAGGCATCCTTATTAACCGGTCCGTATCCGCCTTGCTCCGAGTACTGGCCCTGAATCTCCGGCCTCAAGGACATGTTGATAAACTTCATTGCATTCAAGTAGTTGGGGGCACCCTTAGGAATTACCCAATAGTCGTTCGTGGTCAGCCCCTGATTCCATTCCATGTCAATGGGGACTCCCTTTCTCTTCAAGAAGTAATACCGGCCATTCCAACAGGAAGCCGCAATGACCTCCTTATCAACCAGAAGTTGTCCCGGGACAGCGCCGACATCCCACCACTTCACCACATGTTTCTTAATCTTGTCTAAGCTCTTTAAGGCCCTTTCAGTATCAACAGGGTACAACTTATCTATCGGTACGCCGTCCGCCATCAGCCCAATTTCCAGATCAGCAAATGTTGAAGGAGACATTGCTTGCAGGCACCTTCCGCCGGGGTACTTTTTCACATCCCAAAATTCTGCCCAGCTTCCAGGATGAGCACCACCTGGAAAAGCATCTGTCCTGTAGCCCATCACAAGGCACCAGTACATGAAGCCCATGGCCTGTTTTTTCTGGAGATCTGGATCAATATTTTTCAAGATTTTCTTATCGATCATGTTGTAGTCAATCGGTTCAAAAAAGTCGCCCTTCCGCGCCGTGGTCCCAAACATACCCATATCGATATGAACCAGATCATATTCGACGTTTCCAGCTTTTACCATGGCGACAAGCTTTGACATTGACGGTGGAGAAGTTTCCTTAATACGTATCCCCGTCTCCTTCATGAATGGTTCATAGAGTGTCTTTTTCTCGACTTCCAGACCGGTCCCTCCCCAGCTACAGATAGTAAGATTTTTGGTCTCCTTATAGGCAGAAGAAAATCGAGGAAACAATGCGAGACTCGTTATTCCGGCACCTGCCCCAATTGCCCCTTTAATCAAGGTTCTGCGAGTAATCATTTGTTTTGATTTTTTCTCTTTCTTTTTCATTTTATTTCCCTCCTTTGGTCAATGGGTTAAAGAAAATTGTTATTTATTCACCTCCTCTCTGATAGTATTGATGATCTAAATCAAATGAGCCTCATGTCTTCGGGGTTCCATCCAATAATAACCCTGTCACCTTTTTTGTATTTTTTCACGCCTAACTGGTTCTGCTGCTTCAGTATGAAAAGGTCATCTTCTTCGCTTAGGCGGATCATGTATTTTGAGATTTCACCCACGTAAACCACTTCCTCAATAACACCATTAAATGTGTTGGTCATTTGTCCGGTCTCATTTATAAATGTGATTCGTTCCGGTCTTAATGTGAAAAAAACCTCCTGACCTAAAGAAACATCCTGATTCTGCTTCGCATGAATCTCAAGCTGGCCATGAGTTCTTGCGTAGATCGAATCGCCATCGATGGATTCTATCTTCCCCTCGAGGAAATTCGATTCCCCAATAAATTCCGCCACAAATTTATTTGCCGGTCTTTCGTATAAATCCTCGGCTGAACCATATTGCATGATCTTGCCGTGGTTCATCACGGCTATGGTATCTGACATGGTCAGGGCTTCGGCCTGGTCGTGGGTCACGTATATGACCGTAATATCAAGGTCCTCTTGTATATGCTTGATCTCCAGTTGCATATGCTCTCTTAACTGTTTATCGAGGGCGCCAAGAGGTTCATCCATAAGGAGAAGAGGCGGATTAAAAACAAGGGCACGGGCAAGAGCAATCCTTTGCTGCTGTCCGCCACTCAACTGTTTGGGGTACCTCCCTGAGACCTCGGGAAGACGAACCAGTTCCAAGACATCATTAACCCTTTTTTCAATTTCACTCTTCTCCGTCTTCCGCATTTTCAGTGGGAAGGCTATGTTTTCAAAGACCGTCAAATGAGGGAAAAGGGCGTAATTTTGAAATACCATCCCGACATCTCTCTTGTGGGGTGGTTTGGATACAATAGAGCTGCCTTCTATCAGGATGTCTCCGGATGTTGGCTCTACAAAACCTGCGATCATCATTAATGTTGTTGTCTTGCCAGAACCACTGGGACCTAATAATGTTAAAAATTCACCTTTTTTTACCTCTGAGGAGATATGATCAACCGCAAAGAAGCTTTCATAACGCTTCGATAGAGAGTTCATTTCAAGGATGATATCAGCCATTAAAGTTTGACTATACGCCTCGCTATTTCAAGCAGAAAACCAACTTGCCTAATGCACTATCTTATTGTTATCACTGAAAAATACTTGCAACATGTATCACCTGTTAATCTTCAGGAAGAAAATGCCCGCTTTCGCTTGGTTGTTATCTTAAAAAATCTACCATATCCATCCCATCACCGCTGAATTCTTTGATTGTGGGCACATCAAATATTCTGAATCATTTTCACCGTGTTTGGGTCGTTCAAAAAACCTCTTTATAGAAGGAGATAGGGTAACAGAGTGGAAAAGAACATTTTGG
>JAKLQB010000896.1 GCA_022013615.1 Desulfobacterales bacterium
GCTGGGCACTATTGGAAAGTCGGCGCCAAAAGGCATATGCGGCTCCGGCATAATAGACATCATGAGCGAATTCTTAAAACACAATATAATAGACCGCTCTGGAAAATTAAAAGATAATGAGATCTGCCCTGTCAGAGAAAGGGACGGCGTAAAAGAGATTGTCCTCGTCGATAAAAAATCATCTATCACTGGCAAGGATATAAAGATTGACGAAAATGATATAAAAAATGTGATACATTCAAAGGGCGCGATCTATACAGGGATAGAAGTGCTTTTAAAGGAATCTGGTTATAAAAAGTCTGACATAAAACATGTGTTTATAGCAGGCGGCATGGGAACAGCCATGAATATACGCTCGGCCATAAATATCGGGCTTTTACCGGATCTTCCAGAAGAGAAATTTGAGTTTCTGGGCAATACCTCGATCACAGGGGCAAAGATGTGCGTGCTTTCGAGCGAGGCAATGGAAAAGACAGGCTCTATTGCCAATAAGATGACTTATTCGGACTTGAGCACAAATTCGTCATGTATGCCAAAAAGCTGGGTGTGAACTTCGATCGTCTGCTGGTTTCTCAACCAGATACTGGCGAACAGGCCCTGCAGATTACCGAGATATTGGTCCGCAGCGGCGCCATGGATGTTGTGGTTATTGATTCAGTGGCAGCGCTGGTGCCTAAGGCAGAGATCGAAGGCGATATGGGAGATGTCCACATGGGTCTGCAGGCCAGACTCATGTCACAGGCATTGAGAAAGCTAACCGCCTGCATCAGCAAGTCGATGACGGCCGTTATCTTTATCAATCAGATTCGGATGAAGATCGGGGTCATGTTTGGGAACCCCGAGACCACGCCAGGGGGGAGGGCACTTAAATTCTACTCCTCGGTTAGACTTGACATACGAAAGATCGGAAACATCAAGGATGGGGAAGATATTGTTGGGAATCGGACCCGCGTGAAGGTAGTGAAGAACAAAGTGGCGCCACCCTTCAAAGAGGCCGAATTTGATATCATGTATGGCGAGGGGATATCCACCGCTGGGGATCTTCTTGACATGGGTGTTAGCATGGAGGTCATCGAAAAGAGCGGGACCTGGTACTCCTTTGCCGATGAACGGATTGGACAGGGCAGGGAGAACGCCAAGAAATTTCTGAAGGAAAACCCTGATGTATCTACCCGCATCCTGGAAAAGCTTCGGGATGCACTTGGGATGGCACATAAAGAAAGCAATGGCTCCGGTGCAGCACCAGTTCATCCGGAAGAAGCCAGTATAAAGTAAACGACGGACGAGCAAAACGAACTGAAAAATTTATAAAGGTTATATTAAATTGAAGCTATCCCCCAAAAACCTTGCTCTTTTTGTCATGATCGGCCTTATAATGGTCGTGCTGTTCCGAACAACTAACCAAACTAAGAGCAGCAGCGTCTCCGTCAGTTATAGTGATTTTTTGAACATGGTAGAAAGCGGGAGCATCACCCAGGTCACGATTCAGGGTGACAACATTTCCGGCAGCTCTGTTCGCGGGCCATTTAAGACCTTCGTCCCTGAAGATCCTGATCTGATAAACCTGCTGAGGAGCAAGGGCGTCAAGATATCTGCAAAACCCGCGGGGGATTCCTCCCTGTTTCATGTGTTTCTCTCCTGGGTTCCCATGCTGTTACTGATAGGTGTTTGGATATTTTTCATGCAGCGAATGCAGGGCGGGGGAGGAAATCCGCTATCCTTCGGGAAGAGCAAGGCAAGACTCATGAGTGATGCCCAGGCAAAAGTCACATTTGACGACGTGGCAGGTATCGATGAGGCCAAGGAAGAACTGGGAGAAATAGTGGAATTCCTTAAGGACCCCAAAAGATTCACGCGGCTGGGAGGGAGGATCCCAAAAGGTGTTCTCCTGACAGGGGCCCCCGGTACAGGTAAGACCCTTCTGGCGAGGGCCATATCCGGTGAGGCAGGTGTTCCGTTTTTCAGCATAAGCGGATCGGATTTTGTGGAGATGTTTGTGGGTGTAGGCGCATCCCGGGTCAGAGACCTCTTTAAGCAGGGCATAAAGAATGCGCCCTGCATAATATTCATTGACGAGATAGATGCTGTTGGCCGACACCGCGGAGCGGGGTTAGGCGGCGGACACGATGAGCGCGAACAGACACTCAATCAACTCCTCGTGGAAATGGACGGTTTTGAGTCCAATGAGGGAGTAATATTGATATCAGCCACTAACAGACCCGATGTTCTCGACCCAGCCCTACTGCGGGCCGGCCGATTCGACCGCCAGGTGGTAGTGCCGGTTCCGGATATTAAGGGCCGCGAAGGTATCTTGAAAGTTCATACCAAGGAAAAACTGACAGGCCAGGACGTGGACATCAAGGTTCTTGCCCGTGGGACCCCCGGGTTTACCGGAGCAGACCTGGAAAACATGGTGAATGAGGCTGCGCTCATGGCCGCAAGGCGTGGAAAAGAGAGGGTTGAGATGGTGGATTTTGAGGATGCCAAGGACAAGGTCCTGATGGGTCCGGAGCGGAGGAGCCTGATCATCAGCGATGAAGAAAAGGCGATCACTGCCTGCCATGAGTCAGGGCATACCCTGGTAGCCAGGTTACTTCCCAACACAGATCCCATTCATAAGGTGACGATTATTCCCCGGGGTCGCTCCCTTGGTTTGACCCAGCAGTTACTGATGGATGAAAAGCACACATACCCCAAAGATTACTTGATAAATAATATACGAATATTGATGGGGGGCAGGGCTGCCGAAGAAATCATCCTGGGCACACAAACAACCGGCTCCGGAGACGATATTGAAAAAGCATCTTATCTGGCAAGAAAGATGGTTTGCAATTACGGTATGAGTAAGAATCTGGGGCCTTTGACCTTTGGCAAAAAGGAGGAGCAGATATTCTTGGGGAGAGAGATCGCCCAGCACAGGGATTACAGCGAGTTGACAGCCCAAAAGATTGATGAGGAGGTTAGGGATATCGTGACCGGGGCCTATGAAAAAACAACCCAGCTTATCAGGGATAACC
>JAKLQB010000897.1 GCA_022013615.1 Desulfobacterales bacterium
TGAATGAATAGAACTTATTTGCTTATTCAATTTTCTGAAAATCCGAAGCTCGAAATTCGAAATCTGAAACAAATATGAATGACATAAATCCCAAATTCAAAACGTGAAAAAATCCTGTAAATATCGTATAAGGTCCAGAAATGTTTTGGTCATTTGATTTTCGAATTTTGATATTGTTCCCCGCCCAGGCGGGGTATTCGGATTTCGGATTTGAGTCCCGTTATGGCAGAGCAAATACTCCAGATTTGACCAAGTTAGAGTCTACTTTGACGTTTCCCTGACCAGTTTTGACAAATTCTTGACACATAAAGACATTTTTCCGATACTCAATAATGGAAGCGATCACAGGGCACTGCAACCCTGATTGAGTGATGCTCAATCCTGATACCTGATACCAAGTACCACTCAATTGAGGTTGGCTCAATTGTGAATACACCATAATATCATGAAATTTTCTGTCATCAATGAAAAATACCCGTTGATCCTGGCTTCTGCCTCTCCCCGGAGAAAGCGGTTGCTGACCCAGATGGGACTTCCCTTCCGCTCGGTTGCAAGCAACGTGAGTGAGAAAGGGCTCAGCGGTGATCCTACGGAAATATCTCGTCTCCTGGCTGAAAAAAAGGCCTTTCAGGTTTACTCCAAAGACAAAGAGTCGTGGATTCTGGGAGCTGATACTGTTGTGGCTATTGACCATCACATGTTGGGCAAACCTGAGAATAGCGACAAAGCAAGACAGATGCTTACTCTCTTAAGCGGGAAGGAGCACAAAGTCATAACGGGGATTTGCATCCTCACCCCTTCAGGCAAGGTGGCCCATTCAGAGGCAGTCACCACTCTGGTCCGGTTCATAAAACTTACCGGGCAACAAATAGAGGCCTATATCAGTACGGGCGAACCTTACGGGAAGGCCGGCAGCTATGCCATACAGGGGATCGGATCATTTATGGTGGAAAGCATATCAGGGTCTTATACAAATGTGGTGGGACTGCCATTGTGCGTCCTGATCAAAGCCTTACTCACGGTGGGTGCCCTCAGGAGTTTTCCGCTGCCTGAATATCTCTGATAGAATCACACCGCCTGCCACCCCTACGTTAAGCGACTCAATATGTCCTGAAACGGGGATACCCACCAACTGGTGACAGCAATTTCGGACAGTCCTGCTCAGGCCTCGCTGTTCATTTCCAAGGATCAAAACCAGATCCCTTTTCCAGTCAAACTGATAAATGGATTCACAACTCCCGCCCGATGCACCAATGATCCAAAAACCTTTGCTTTTCAACAAATCCAGAGCACGCCCCAAATTCACAACCCGGGCAATGGGCAGATGCACATAAGCCCCTGAAGACCGTTTTAGCACCTGGGCGCTCACCGCCGCAGATCGCTTCTTGGGAAGTATCAACCCATGCACCCCAAAAAAGGCCGCTGTCCTGATAAGAGAACCCAGGTTCCCTTCGTCCGTAATGTGATCTGCTGCTATCAATAGGCCCTGACCCTTATTTTTTAAAGAGATATTGATGAGACGATCTACATCCGAGTAGGTAAATTTTTCTGCTAACGCCACAATACCCTGGTGCGCTATGCCAGGCAAGAGGCCGGATAGTTCAGGACCTTTTCTCAAACGAATGGGGATCTTTCGTTCCTCTGCGATTCGGATGATTTCCTCTGTTCGGGCCGGTTTTTTCCCTTCCGCGATCCAGACCTCTTTGATCCAGACAGGGCCGTGGGCCAGGGCCTCCCGAACACCATGAAAACCAGGTATCAAGTATGGAGTTTTTTCCTGAATGTGAATACCTCCAATTTCGTCGAGTTTTTTCGCTTTGCCCTATGCTCTTTGCCCTATGCAATCACTCCCATTATTCCAGCATTCCAATTGTAATCGGAGCGAACTAACTTCATATACGTTTATCCTGGGCTTTTCAAAGGATTCTTGGCCCGAGAATCGCCCAAATTCCTTTTTGCCAGCAAGGCTGCACCAAGGGCCCCTATGATCTGGGGTTCGCTGTGGATATGAATGGGTTTCCCCAATCTTTCTTCCATGAGTACCACCACACCACTGTTTTTAGCCACACCTCCTGTCATGGTCACCTCGCCGTTTACACCAATGGACTTAACCATGCTCCAAACACGGCTGACAATGGCCCGGTGAAGACCACGGAGGATTTCCTCTCTGGGGTGGTTCCGGGCCACCAGGGAAACAACCTCGCTTTCTGCAAATACAGTGCAGACACTGCTTATCTGTACCTCGCCTTTCGCATGAAGAGACAGATCGCCCATTTCACCTAAGGGTACCCGAAGTTTGGCCGCCATCACTTCCAGAAAGCGCCCTGTGCCGGCAGCACACTTATCGTTCATCGTGAAATCCACTACCTTGCCACCCTCTCCAACCCGGATCACCTTGGAATCCTGGCCACCAATGTCTATGACCGTGCCAGTATCCGGAAAGAGGTAATATGCCCCCAGAGCGTGACATGAGATTTCGGTGAATTTTCTGTCTGCCAGGGGCACGGAAACCCGGCCATATCCAGTCGCCACAATTTTTGCGAGATCTCCGCGGTCTATGCCAGCCTGTGCCAACGCCTTTTCAAGTGCATCTTCGGAGGCTTCAGTACTGTTCGCCCCGGTTTCTATAATGCTGTGGCCGCACACCTCACCTCCACCGTTGAGAATGACTACATCTGTGCTGAGAGAACCTACGTCTATGCCGGCAA
>JAKLQB010000098.1 GCA_022013615.1 Desulfobacterales bacterium
CCTATGCCATTGAAAAAAGGGGGACCGCTCCTTGCAAGGCGACGTGCCCGGCCCATGTAAGTATCCAGGGCTACATAGCGCTTATAAATAAAGGCAAATACAGGGAAGCCCTGGAACTTTTTAAGGAAGCCCACCCATTTCCAGCCATATGCGGTCGTGTCTGTCATCATCCTTGCGAGGAGATATGCACAAGGAGCGACGTGGAAGAACCTATAGCCATTCAGCATCTACATCGATTCCTGGCCGACCTGGATCTTTCAGAAGAGACTCGTTACATACCAGAGATAAAAGAGAAAAAAGATGAAAAAGTAGCAATTATAGGTTCTGGCCCGGCCGGACTAACTGTAGCTTACTACCTGGCCAGAGAAGGATATCAGGTCACAGTTTTTGAAAAACTGCCTGTTACCGGCGGGATGATGGCCGTGGGAATTCCCGAATATCGCCTCCCAAGAGATGTCCTGGCAGCGGAAATCCAAGTCATCCTGGACATGGGGGTTGAGATCAGGACAAACATTACTTTCGGCAGTGATATTACCCTGGAGAGTCTAAAGGCCGATGGCTATAGTGCCTTTTTCATGGCCACGGGACTTCACAAAAGCCGTATGTTGAATGTAGAAGGGGAAGGCCTTCCGGCCGCCCTTCAAGGCGTTGATTTCCTTCGGGACGTAGCTCTTGGAAACAAGGTTGCTCTGGGAAAAAAGCTGATCGTCATAGGTGGTGGCAACGTCGCCATCGATGTGGCCTTGTGTGCGAGGCGCTTGGGAGCTGAGGATATTTCCCTGGTCTGCCTGGAAAAGCGGGAAGAGATGCCGGCATGGGAATACGAGATTGAGGACGCCCTTGAAGAAGGTGTCACCATCGTCAACAGTCTCGGACCAAAAAGATTCCTCCAAAAAGACGGACAACTCTCAGGTGTAGAATTTAAAAGATGTCCCGCTGTATTTGACGAAAAGGGGGCCTTTAACCCCAGCTATGATGAAACGGACCTGACCACCCTTGAAGGTGATACGGTAATCGTGGCCATCGGGCAAGCCGCCGATCTCTCCTTTGCCGAACAGAACGGGATTAAGATCAGCCAAAAAGGAGGACTTGAAGCCGACCCCGTCACCCTGGAAACACCTATTCCCGGTGTTTTTGCCGGTGGCGACGTCTATTATGGCCCCAAATCAATTGTAGAAGCCGTAGAGTCCGGAAAAGAAGCTGCAGAGAGCATTCATCGGTACCTGAATGGTGTTGACCTGAAGGAAGGCCGCGAAAAAGACTGGGCCTATGAGAAACCCAGTACCGAGGGAGAGGCCCACAAGCACAGAGCAACTATGAAAATCCTGCCCATCGATGAACGAAAGGGCAATTTCAAGGAAATTGCCCTTGGGTTTAGTGAAGAGACTGCAAGACAAGAAGCAGAGCGCTGTCTAAATTGCGGAATCTGTTCGGAATGCTATCAATGTGTTGATGCCTGTTTGGCCGGAGCTGTAAATCACAGCATGGCTCCAAAGGAAAGCACCTTAAAAGTGGGCGCCATTCTCCTTGCACCCGGTTTTATCCCCTTTGACCCCAGTTTATTTGATACCTACAACTACTCCAACCATCCCAATGTAGTTACAAGTATGGAGTTCGAACGAATTCTTTCCGCGTCCGGGCCTTTTGAAGGGCATCTTGTGAGACCATCGGATCACAAGGAGCCTGAAAAGATCGCATGGCTCCAGTGTGTAGGGTCCCGCGATATCAATCGCTGTGACCATGCTTACTGTTCCTCGGTCTGTTGCATGTATGCGATAAAGGAAGCGGTGATTGCCAAAGAGCACAGTAAAAAGGATCTGGATACGACTATCTTCTTTATGGATATGCGTACATATGGGAAGGATTTTGAGAAATATTACGTGAGAGCCGAAGAGGAGAGTGGTGTACAATTCGTTCGATCCAGAATTCACTCTATTGACCCACTGGAAGATGACAACCTGAAAATAACACATGCCACCGAGTCAGGTGAACTCAAAGAAGAGATCTTTGACATGGTCGTACTTTCTGTGGGTCTGGCGCCCAACCCGAATACAGTGAAACTGGCTGAAAAGCTGGGGGTTGAGTTGAACACCCATCAATATGCCGAAACGGGAAGTTTCACTCCTGTCAGCACCAACAAAGACGGGATATATGTCTGCGGAGTCTTTCAAGGCCCCAAAGATATTCCTCAGTCAATCATGGAGGCCTCCGCGGCTGCCGCGGCTGCTGGAGAAGTACTGGCCAGCGCCAGAGGAACAATGACACGCACAAAAGAGCTCCCCCCTGAACAGGACTTCTCTGGAGAGGAGGCGCGTATTGGCGTGTTTGTCTGCAACTGCGGTATCAACATCGGCGGAATTGCGGACGTGCCTGCCGTCAGAGATTACGCCGGGACCCTTCCCAATGTGGTTCATGTGGAAGACAACCTCTTTACCTGCTCCCAGGACACGCAGGACAAGATGAAGGAGGTCATCAAGGAAAAGGGAATTAACCGCGTGGTAGTGGCATCCTGCTCCCCCCGCACCCACGAACCCCTCTTCCAGGAGACCATCCGGGATGCAGGTCTCAATAAATATCTCTTTGAGATGGCCAACATCCGTGATCAAAACACGTGGGTACATATGAATGACCCGGAAAAGGCCACCAATAAGGCCAAGGATCTGGTACGCATGGCCGTGGCCAAAGCCGCTCTTGTGGAACCCCTCCAGCAGATCACACTCGACGTAAAGCCTTCCCTGCTGGTCATTGGCGGAGGTGTAGCCGGTATGGAGGCCGCTCTCAGTGCGGCGAAACAGGGGCATCAGGCATACCTGGTAGAAAAATCAGGCGAACTTGGCGGTATAGCCCGCAGGCTTCGTTCCACTTGGAAAGGAGAAGCGGTTGCCCCCTACCTTCAAAATCTCATTCAGCGGGTCCAGGATAACCCTCTGATACAGATTTTTCTCGAAACAAGCGCCAAATATACAACAGGCATTATTGGCAATTTCACAACCACCCTGGCTCCTGTGAACGGCAAAGGTTCGTCCACGGTGATCGAGCATGGTGCTACCATCCTAACTACCGGGGGACAGGGATACAAACCCGAGGAGTACCTTTATGGAAAGC
>JAKLQB010000898.1 GCA_022013615.1 Desulfobacterales bacterium
ATTGACAATGCAGTAAAATTCAACAAATCCCCCCAAAAACTCATTGAAATTGGCTGGCGAGCGGCTGATGAAGATAGCTATGAGTTCTATGTACGAGACAATGGCGTAGGGATTAAGCCGCGCTACAAGGAGAAAATTTTCGGTTTGTTTGAAAGGCTGCACACCTTTGAGGAGTATCAGGGAACGGGAATTGGCCTGGCCGTCGTGAAAAAGTGTACTGATAAACTGGGTGGCTCAATACGCCTGGAATCAGAACCAGGCGAAGGAAGCACGTTCTTTGTGACACTTCCACGGGCACAAGAAAAAAGTGAGTAAGACTAGCGAAGCCAAGGCCTCAAACCGACGAGTTTGTGTGCGTTTATCAAATTTGTTGCTTGCCCGTCCCAGGCCGGTTCGGGCCGGGGAGGCGTAGAGATATCCCGCCGTGGCGGGATTAAGTAGCAGCAATCATTGCCGATTCCAAAAACTCGGCTCAAAATTCACGATCTTGGCCTATGAAGACAGCTATACCAAATAACAAATCCAGACCTTTTCGTATCCTGCTTGTAGAGGAAAGCGAGCACGACTTCCTTGCCTTCCGTCGCACCTTTGAAAAGAGCCGGTTCGCAAACGAGATTACGCGCTATGTGCGGGCAGAGGATGCCCTGGTAAGACTCGAGGCCGACGCTGCTTCGTTCGACTTAGTGGTTACGGAGCATAAACTACCAGGGATGCCCGGTCTGGAGTTGTGCAAAGAGCTGATTGACCTCAAGATCCCATTGCCCATGGTACTCTTGACCGGATCAGAGAGTGAAAGTCTTCCTCTTGAGGCGCTGAAGGAAGGTTTTGATGACTATCTGGTAAAAGGCACTGACCAGGGATATCCGGGGCTCCTGCCCATTGTGCTTTTGGGCGTGGTGCGAAAACACGAATATCGCCAGGGCATCAAGCGTGCGGAGAAAGAGAGCAAGACCCGGGCTCCCTATGACGCTATTTCAGAGAATCTGACTGAAATGGTTTGTCGCTTCTTGCCCGATACAACCCTCGCCTATGTAAACGACGCCTGTTGCCGGTATTTCAGTAAAAAGCGTGAAGAACTCCTCGGCCAGAGTTTTATGAGGTTTGTTAACGAGGAGGACCAGGAAAATGTGGAAAACCACTTTGACTCCTTGAACTACGAAAGCCCGGTAGGGAAAATTGAATACCGTGTTATGCTGCCCACTGGGGAGATTCGCTGGAACGAATGGACGAACCTGGCCATGTTTGATGAACAGGGTGGTCTCACTGAATTTCAGTCCGTAGGGATCGATATCTCCGGGCGAAAGCGAGCAGAGGAGGATTTGCGGCAGACTGAAGAGCGCTATCGGTTCCTGGCGGAGAATGTTTTTGATGGGTTTTTTATATGCGAAACTATATCTGGAAATTTTATGCTTATCAACAAAAGGGCCTGCGATCTTTTTGGGTATCCCATGCAGGAGGCGCTTTCACTCTCCATATGGGATATGGTATCCTCAGGGGAACATGAGATACTCAAGGAGGATATTAGGGCAGAGGTCGAGGGAAAAACCATTACCCCTCTTCGTGGCGCTTACAAAATGGTACGTAAAGACGGTTCAGAATTCAAGGCTGAAGTATCGGCATCTCTAATTTCCTTTCAGGGAGGACAGGCCCTTCAGGGAGTATTCAGGGATGTAGGCGAACAGGAAGACACCCAGAAGGAGCTTGAAAAGGCCCGCAGGTTGGAAGGGGTTTCCACTCTGGTCAGCGGGATTGCACACCAGTTCAATAGTGTGCTGGCAGAGATCACAGGAAACATCGGACGACTTGAATCTGATTTTCCTGAAGATGAGGGCATTAGCAGATATGTTGAACCGATATACGATGCCACCCAGCGAATGTCCCGTCTGAGCGGGCAATTGTTAGGCTGTACAGGCAGTGGAAAGTACAAGCCTGAAATGATATCACTAAATGAAATTGTAGAAGAGACCATTACCCTGGTCCAGTACACCATCGATCCTGCCATTCAGATTGAGCCTTTTTTAACAGATGATATTTCAAATGTAGAAGCTTATGCAGCCCATATTCAGATCGAGCTTGCAGCTTTAATGACAAATACAGCCGAGGCCATAGAAGGCCCGGGCCTTATTAGAATTATTACAAAAAATGAAGAAGTTGACGGGGAATTGGCGAAAAAACATTCCGGTCTAAGCGTAGGGAGTTACGTGTGTCTGACGCTGGAGGCTGATGGAAAAGGCCTGAATGAGACCACAAGGCGCAAGTTAATCGAGCCCCTTCTAAGAGCAAATTTTGAGGAGCGAGGTCTGGGTGTGGCTACCGAGCCTGAAATAACAGAAAACCATGATGGCCGCGTTTCATTTGACATATACTTTCCAGCTTCCGAATCAAACGAAACAACACCCGAAAAGGCAAATACAGAACAGCCCGAAGGCAAAAGAACCGTTTTGGTTATTGAGGATGAAGAGGCTGAAGTTGGCATAACCCGGACGGTACTGGAAAAACTTGGTTACCATGTCTTAGAAGTCAAATCCGGGATGGAGGCCGTTAATCTCGCAAGGACATTTGAGGGGGAAATTGATCTCGTTTTTCTGGATATTGTTTTACCTGATATGGGAGGCGAGGAGGTCTATTCGCTCCTCTTAGAAGCCCGGCCTGACATGAAAATAATCGTCTGCAGTGGATATGCGAATGACGGTCTTGTCCAGAGGCTTTTAGATGCAGGGGTTCAAGCCTTCATTCAAAAACCATTTACAGTTGCGACGGTATCAGAAACATTAGATGAGATACTGCGAAGCAAATAGAGGAGAAGGGACAGCCTCCTGGTCACTCAAAAAAGACATCAAGCTCTTAGGTTTTACCGTGTGAGATGGCGAACACCGTCTTTTCCGGCAACAATAACATCTGTTGCAAGCTCCAGAAACAGGCCATGTTCCACAATGCCCGCGCGTTGGGCCGCCCGGTTTGCCAGTTGATCAGCATGGGCGATTGGCCCAAAGTCGCAGTCCAGGATAAAATTGTCCTGATCTGTGGTGAATGGATTTCCATCTCTTTTTTTTCGAAGAATCACTTTTGCACCCAATGTCGTTA
>JAKLQB010000099.1 GCA_022013615.1 Desulfobacterales bacterium
CAGGCCATATCCTCTACCAATCAATAATCTATCTTGAACCTGGGATGATATACACCGCACACTAGGCATCCTCCCCGCACAAAAAAAATACATGAAAATTCACTTTTTTTTCGTTTACGCAGGCTTGCCGAAAGGACACGATTATCCGGAGTTTACTGATCCAGACACAATACGTCGGCACTTGCTGGAACAGGGAAATCATAGGCTCCATCGTTGGCTCTTGAAACGTTTCTTAGAGCACGGCAGAGTTGTGGATACACTCCTATGTTTTCCCCTTGACACTATTTCCCAGGAATTGACCCGGTTAAAGCTAACGCCTTACACATATAGGAAGTGGAAAAGGATAATTGAAGTCTATGATCAGTCCAAGGGAATGTAAGTCTTGTTACGTGTCAGAAGGCCAGAGAGAAGTGCTTCTGCGACTCATCATTGAACCTACAGTGGATATATAAGCAATTGAGGCTATGAAGAGGCTTGCAGGATTTCCCATAATGGACATCTTTCATTCTTGCATCCCCTGCAAACGAAAAGCAAAATTTCAGTAAGCGCTGTAAAACAAGATATCCAAAAGATGATGAAAAAGGTTATGTTTTTCCAAAGCCAATACTGAGGAAATAAGAGAAGGGCTAACAGGGCTACTGATGTCCAAAAAATATCCCAAAAGGTATAATGGCCCTGTTTCCTTGGCGGGAGTAATTGTGACAACCTCCCAGGAAATATATGCCTGCATGAATCTAATCGGCAAATACACTTTCCGCAGAAGGAATATAGGATTATTGGTGGTGAAAGAAAAATGATGGCAATATACCACAATCCCATAACAAAGGACTCGTTCAGTACAGATAATAGCCCTATTATGATTGATAAAATGATTAAGAAGAGACTGAAAATACCGTGAAATCTGTTTTTCATTTAGGCTCCTCCTTTCAAGTCTTATCTCCAAATTGACTTTAGAGTATTATTAACGGGTTGATAAATCTCAGTGAGTTACATCTAACCGCACAGGTCGAACGATTTTGATTCCCAACAGTCATGTTCGAGTTGCTATTACGACTCCAGTCGCTATCATCACACCCCCAGCGGTTCGATTGAGTCGCCGAACTGCCTTCCGATTTGTAAATATCTGCCGAGCGCGGCTCGCAAGAAACGCATATATCCCCAAGACACTCGCTAAGACAGTAGTGACAATAGCCACTACTACCATCAAGTCGAACATTGTAAGAAGTGACAAATCAAGGAAGGTAGGCAAAAAGCCACAATAGAAAAGAATTACTTTTGGGTTAGACAGTGTTATAACAAGGCCACTCGTGAAGTTCCCCCATCCCAGACCAGTGGGTTTGCCGTACTTGCCTGAAGCAAGTTCAGGCTCTCTAACCCAGAGTTTTACACCTAAAAATACTAAATAGGCTCCCCCACATATTTTCACAACTAAAAACAAATCACCCAATGCTTGAGCTATCATTGAAAGTCCGAAAGTGGCGAGTAGCAAAAAAATGATGTCGCCAAGAATAATTCCACAGATTACAGCGAGAGCTGGTCGAAAACCTGAAGCCAGGGATCTGGCAACTGTAGCAAATACTCCTGGTCCTGGACTTGCTGCCAGAACCATCATTGCCAGGGAAAGCCCAATTATTGAATAAAGTGTCAATGTAACTTCCTCCTTTTGTTTAGCCAGTTCCTGCTGATATGACTCAGCCGAGGATGCGGTAGACGATGATTGGCTTGGAGTATCCCTTGACCAGACGGGGCGATTGCTTTTCCATGTGGCAGGAACCCACCAACTGTTCTACCGATTCCTGGCTGGCCAAGATATCGCAACCCAGTTCCCTGGTCAACCCCTGGATACGCGAGGCAATATTGACCGTGTTGCCAATAAGGGCATAGGCCGATTGCTCCTCGCTTCCGTAATTCCCGGACAAAACTCAGGGGCGTGGCCAGGTTAAGCACAAAGACCATGGCTATGCCAATCATAGTGGCCATCGCTCCAATTAAATAGAAGCCTCTCAGTGAGATTTGGGTCGCCTCGGGACAAGTGGAACGCTGTGCTTCATGCATCTTAGTCATGACTACCTCTTATTTTGTAAAAATATCTTTATGGCATGGCGATCATCTCGTCAATCACACAATTTGATGCCGTTAAGCATAGAATCAAATCCAATTGATATCTCTCTTTTCTCTTTTTATTATTCTTTTCTAAATTAATTGTATTTTGCATTTTAATCCCCTCTCTCATAAAACCTTTCGAAGTATCTCTGCAGAAAAAGGATTCCCATGTGCAGGATAAATCATATTTGCCCCCTTATCCAATAGCAAGTCCCAGCTCTCTTTTACTTTCTGCAGGTCTTCAGCAAATATGGGCAGCCCCGGGCCGAGACGCAAAGGAAAACCGTTCATAATTCCGATTCCTGTTTCATCCCTCTGAGTGCAGCCAGAGTTTCCTTAGACCACTGAATGTATGCCTGGTTTACATACTGCCCGTATCTGATCGTCATCAACCAATAGGAGAGATTGGGGTTGTTTTTGTAGTCAGCTTTCAGCAGCTCCTCAGTTGCTTTTATTTCTTTTAGCTTCTGAGACTGAAGTTCCCGGAAGTGTTCTATCTGACGGATGTTATCAGTCAGGGAAACCTGCTGCCCAAAGAAAAGCTTCAACAGAATTTCATGACGTCCTATCTGTCGCCCGACAGGTTGAATCATCCAGTCCTGCAGCGCTTTTTGTCCTTTGTCTGTCAGCGCGTAAATGTGACGGTCCGGTTTGCCCTCCTGCCTCTCGATTGATCTTGTGGCAAGCCCTTGTTGGGCTAATTTTTTCAGAATGGGATATATCTGGCCGTAGCTTTCGCTCCAAAAATAAGAGAGGCTTTGCTCAAATTTCTTTTTTATGTCATAGCCTGACATAGGGCCCATGCTCAGGATGCCCATAATGGCGTACTTGCTTTTGTTTTCTTTCATTGATATCTCTTTAGTACCTATTTGTTCAAATCACATCATGTTTGCGCATGATTTATGCCATAGCCAGACTGAATATTTAAGGAATTCTATCGATTTTAATAGAAAAGACAGAG
>JAKLQB010000899.1 GCA_022013615.1 Desulfobacterales bacterium
AGGGCAGCGCCAAATCCACCTTATCGAAGCTAATCCGGTCAATAGTAGATCCCAACCAAGCAGACCTCCGCTCCTTACCCAGAAATGAGCACGATATCGTTATTGCAGCCAAGAATGGATGGGTGCTTGGCTTTGATAACCTGTCCGGGATGCAGAATTGGTTATCTGACGCATTATGCAGAATATCCACCGGCGCCGGCTTCGCAACTCGAAAACTATATAGCGATAATGAAGAAGAAATTTTCTACTCCCGGAAACCGATAATTCTGAACGGGATAAACAGCTTAGTACGCCGAAACGACCTTGCAGACCGGGCAATATTAATCTCGTTACCGCCGATTGAGGGCGAAGGTAATATAAAGGAGAGTGTCCTTCAGCAGCATTTTGAAGGGAACCTCCCCAGCATATTAGGTGGATTCTATACGGCTGTAGCCGAGGGACTTAAAAATAAGGATATGGAATTTAATAACCTGCCGCGTATGGCCGACTTCGCCAACTGGATACAGGCAGCAGAAACAGCTTTACCCTGGGCAGAAGGCCGCTTCATAGAAACATATCAGGAAAACAGAGCCAGTATAATAGAAGAAAGCATAAATCAAGACCTTGTTGGCAATGCAATCAAGAACTGGATAGATAGCTGGGTAATGCAGACCGAATGGGAAGGAAGTACAAGCGATTTATTAGATATATTAGAGAAGGATATGGGCGATAATACTATCCGGTCAAAAGGATGGCCACAGGACGCAAGCTCACTGTCAAGACGGCTTAATTCACAGACTAAGTTTCTAAGACAAACCGGAATTGAAATCGAAAAGTGCAGAAAAGGAAACGATAGAACTGTCATAATCAGGAAAAACTTACAGTATTTTGAGGTAAGATAAAATGACGCCAAAACGTAATATTTCATGTACGGCATTTGTACGGCATTTGTACGGCATTTTTGCAATCGCGTACAGGATAAGTATTGAAAATGACAAAAAAATGTACGGCGTGTACGGCATGTACGGCATTTAACCTATATTACGCCTTTAACTGTAAAGCTCGAAGAGATTTAAGGAAAAATAAGAGAGAGTGAGTAAGAGTGAGAAAGAGGGGAAAAAGAGGTAAGAGGGTAAGAGTAGGTAAAAAGGCGTACATCGCGTACATCGCGTACATACCCTTGTGGGTACCAATAAAAACTTACAGTAGTTTTTTCTTTTTTGGTGTGTCCTGAACGAGCCCTTCGGGACGGGGAAGTTGGCGGGTGAATAATTTAGGCAAAACAAGCAGGCTCAAATCTCAATTTGATGCGTTCAGATTTTAGGGCAATGGATAATCTTTTAACAGCAAAACAGACGGCCAAACTACTCAATGTGAGTGTGCCATTGATCTATCGCATGGCTGATCGCGGGCAGTTGCCTTGTATTTGCTGGGATTGTCCAGGTGAAGGCAAGAAAAGGGTAAGAAATACCGTGAGATTTGACTTGGCTGAGATCATGGATTTCATCGATAAGCATAGAAAAGGGCTTCAATAGTTGACACTTTATGGCAGACGCTAATTATTTAGCATTAGATATCAATAAGTTAAAGGTGTGCAACTTGATAAGTTATCAGGTTCCTATAACGACAACATTCTAACAAGAGAGGTTAAAACTATGAGCAGAGTTACGGATTTATTTAAAAAGGTTTTCAAAGTAGACACGGATATTCCAAGTCAGGTCGAAACGGCTAAATTAACTGAGGGCAATTTTAAGGTTGTAAAGCCGGTAAATGATCGCAAGGTTATCGAAACGGTGCTGGACGATTTGCGAGGACGAGTTGTGCGCCTCACTTTCGTAGGGAAATCTTCCTTTGATTATCCAGTCTACCGGGTGGAGTCAGTTGTGGATGGGTTCTTAGAGCTTCGAGGACTTTCCGGTCGCTTTGGCAAGAAGGCGCCGGGAACTTATTGGCAGAATCTATCGACTGTTGATTCGATCACACAACTGACCGGCGAGGACGAGGATCACGCGTTGAATGGTTGAAACCAAGGTATATTAAGGGGGGGCAGGGTAAAAAAAAAATAAAGAGGCATACCCTATCCATATAGGTATATCGGCTCACAGCCACAGCAACGCTATTAAAGTAAAATGCAAATAACGATTTCAAATAAGATAAAAGTGCAGGATGTACCTCTTGATTTAACGGTAGAGTTAAAAAGCCGGCTATCTTTTTCTAATCCTAAATTCCTGGAAAATGCCCGTTTGAATTATTCGAATTGGAATGTTCCCCGGACGTTAAAATATTACGTATCAGATAACGGCCATATAACGGCGCCTCGCGGTTATATCAGGCAGTTGATAGGTCTTTGCAGGCGTTACGACGTTAAATACGAGATGATAGATGCCAGGCGCGTCCTGGACAGCGTTAAATTTAATTTTAAGGGTAAGCTAAGGCCATATCAAGAATATGCAGTCAGTGACGTCCTGGGCAATGACTTTGGGGTATTAAGCGCGCCTCCGGGCAGTGGCAAGACTACGATGGCGTTATTTGTGATATCAGAGCGAAAACAGCCTACTCTTATTGTGGTGCATACCAAAGAATTATTAAATCAATGGATTGACAGGATTGAAACCTTCTTACAGATCCCAACTAATGAAATCGGCATTATCGGGAATGGACAGAAGCGGATCGGGGAAAAGATAACGGTAGCTTTGATCCAGTCCTTATATAAGTGTGCTGATGAGGTCAGTAAGTCCATTGGATTTCTCATTGTAGATGAAAATCATAGGACTCCAAGTCGGACGTTCAGTGAGGCAGTAACCGCTTTTGACTGTAAGTATATGCTGGGGCTTAGCGCGACGCCATACCGGCGGGACGGACTGTCCAGGTTGATCTATTGGCATTTGGGGGATGTGGTTCATGAGATCAAGGCAGAGGAACTTATTGAAACCGGGGATATCTTGAAGGCTGAGGTTATTTTTAGGGATACTAATTTTAATACTTCTCTGAATGCAAGCGAGCAGTACAGCACCATGTTGAGCGAATTGACCAGGGATTCCAAAAGAAACGCTTTGATTGTCTCTGATGTGATCACAGAAGCACGAAACGGCGGGGGGACATGTTTAATTCTGAGTGATCGCAAACAGCATTGTGAGACATTCAAGGTATTATTTAGAGGTCATGGTATTAAGGCAGAGCTATTAACCGGGGATATTTCTAATAAGGACAGAGAAGATATTGTTGATCGGCTTAACAATGGCAAGGTTAAGGTCCTGATCTCAACAACACAGCTATTGTCCGAAGGATTTGACAGCAAGCAACTGAGCACATTGTTTCTTGCAAGTCCGATTAAATTTAGCGGCAGGCTGATACAAAGTGTTGGCCGGATACTTAGACCGATGCAGAATAAGCAAGCAAAAATTTATGACTACATTGACAGCAAGGTCGGGGTACTTGCAGCATCGGCAAATTCACGGAGGCAAGTTTATGGCAGGTAAAAAGGGCAAAAAATTTAAAGTCACGAAAGCGTTTTTTGAGGCAGGCGAAAAGAATTTAGCGAAATGGCTTGATAAACATCCAGAGCGGGGGGCGGTAAAGCATGGGGCGTACTCAAGCACTGTGCGCAAACGTTATACTGACATGCGAACTACTGAGGGCAAGCAGCTACAGGCCATTATCGACGGATTGATCGATGATTTGGGCGGTAAGGCTATTTTAACGGCTGCTCAAAATTTACTACTTCAGAGTATCCGGTCGAAGCTGATTGTTGTACTTCAAATATCAAAATTTGCGGACTGTCAAATATCACTTGTTAATTCTGACGGTGAGTTACTGCCATGTTTGAAGTCAGGTTATACTACGTACAGTGAAAGCGTCAGGCGTGACCTGGAGGCCTTATTTTCCGTTAAGCGTAAAGCCGGCTCCCTATCGTATGAGACAGCCATGAAGGCATTAGAGGTCAAGAGATGATTGGTTTAACGAAGTGGGCTGAAAACTTTATCGTATTGCCGACTACCAACAAATTAATAAAATTTGAACCGCATCAAACGGCTATCCTGGATCACTGCTTTAAATTTGATAAAAAGGGCAAGCTGCCATATAGTATTATAGTTTACTCGTGTCCTAAAAAAAGCGGCAAGACCGCTCTTTGCAGTATCCTTATGGCATATTGGGCATTTAATATTGAGGCACCAAATGAGATTTTGACGTTAGCAAACAAACGCGATCAGGCAATTGCAAGAGGTTATCGTGAACTTAGGGGGTACTTGCAGCGAAACCCTGTCCTTATGCGTGAGTCTGTGAAGTTCGGGGAAAAACTTATCGAACTTCGTAACGGAAGTATAGTACAGGCATTGCCAAATGACTTCGCGGGTGAAGCAGGCTCAAATCATGGTCTAACAGTTTGGGACGAGCTCTGGGGATACGTGAGCGAACGGGACCATAGGCTCTACGACGAACTCACTCCTGTTCCAACAAGGAAAAACTCTATTCGTTTTATTGCGACCTATGCGGGTTTTTCGGGTGAATCAGTTTTGTTGGAAGACCTTTACCACCAGATATTTGATGCACAAGATAACGTCAAAGAGGATGTTCAAAGACCATTAGGCGACTTCCCTTGTTACGCAAAAGGTGAACTTTTCATGTATTGGGATAATGAGCCGAGAATGCCATGGCAAACCCCTGAATATTATAAAAGCCAAAAGCAGCAATTACGAACTAATACATATTTGCGGCTCCATGAGAATCGCTGGGTGTCTTCTGAAAGTTCAATGTTCGATATGGAAAATTGGGATCGTTGTGTTGACCCGTATCATAAGCCACCACTACCAGACAAAGAAATTCGCCTGCGTGTCGGCGTCGATGCCAGCGTTAAAAAAGATAGAAGCGCAGTCGTTTCAGTTTATAAGGACGATGATTCGATTAAGTTAGGGCCGAAACGATGGTGGCAACCCACCTCAGTTGATGTTATGGATTTAGAACAAACAATGGAGGCATATCTTCTTGACCTTCATAAAAATTATACTCTGCTTTCAGTCCTGTATGACCCCTATCAATTCCACAGGTCAGCGACGACCTTACTTAAAAAAGGATTACCCATGCGCGAATTTCCGCAAACAACCGGTAATCTGACTTCGATAGGACAAAACATATATGACTTAGTGGAGTACGGTAATATCGTCCTTTATCCCTGCAAGGATATGAGGTTTGAGGCCACTTGTGCGATTGGCAAAAATACCGGGCGGGGCGTGAGAACTGTTAAAGAAAAGACGTCTGCAAAGATAGATCAAATTGTTTCTTTGGCAATGGCGGCTATTGGGGCTGTCACTGACGATAAGCTATTATTCCCTGGAATTTAAAAGGAGAAAAAAAACAAAATGGAAAAGTACCAAATTACACGGTCTGAAAAGAAACGAATTATTACCCACCACGTACAGACCAGCGAACGGCTGGAGAAGTTTACATACGGCGATGTGCGTGCAGGTGTTAGCTGGCCGACGGCTGCTAATGCCGCACCTTCTTATTTTATGATAATCGCTCAAGAGTTTGACAGAGTTGACGGCTTAGGAAATTTTGTCGAACTGGCAGAGTTTCAAGCAGAGGATGTCAGCCCGGAGCGATTTTATAACAAGATGAGCGACTTCTGTTCCATGTATGGGGTTATTCATATTTTCTGTGAT
>JAKLQB010000900.1 GCA_022013615.1 Desulfobacterales bacterium
AAAAGGCAATTTCCCAAAAAGATACGCAAAAAATCATTGACCTAATAAGATCGCTTCCAGATGGTGTATTCGCAATGTCCTCCAAGTTTGAAGGTAATGTCGAAACCTCCAACAATATCGGTCAAGCCAATTTCAAGCAGAACAACTTTGTTGCCATGAGCATGGAACGTAGCGCAGACATGAAAAAAATCGATGGGCTGCATTCACTGATTCAATCAGAGGCAAAAAAGACGGGAGCTAAAGCTAAAATTGTAGATAAATGGTCTGCCTGGGAGCCGAATAGGGATTCGGAGTTACTTCAACGAAGTATAAAGGTGTATAATACAACATTCGGGCGGGACCCTAAAATTCAGGTGATCCACGCTGGTTTAGAGTGCAGTGTAATTGTCGCCAAAAATCCTCAAATTGATATGATTGCAATCGGACCCACGATTGAAAATGCGCACTCAGTGAATGAACGCCTTTATATACCTTCCGTTGGAAATGTGTGGGAGTTTCTTACAACTCTCTTGGCGTCCTACGGTCAATAAACGCTCCTCCGTGATTTTCTTGGCCTTAAAGGTGGTGATTACTCCAACGTATATGTCTTTTGGATGACCGTGTGATACCTGCTATAAATCACAAACCACATAAAGCGTTTGATATCAAACGGATACCCCAATGTTGTATGCTTTAATCAAGGCACTCGAATCAAACTGACGTACCACAATATCTTATACAAGATCCGTTAACCGACATTACAACAAAAAGACAAACATTCTTGCGTAATCCAAACTATCCCCTCATTGGATGGATTCCTTATCATCCCTGATTTCTCTCAATACTTTTAAAAATGCCCACCCATATTTCCTAAATGTGACCTCTCCAACGCCTACGATACGAAGGAGTTCTTCAGGAGTTGCAGGGAGGGTCCTGGCCATTTCCCGCAGAGTTCTGTCATGGAATATACAGTATAAGAGCAGTCTTTCCTCCCTTCCTGAACCTGTGAACACTTACAGGTGCCTTTCAGTTGAATGAATATGTGTTGTACTGTAGCAAATTAAAATAACAAAATGAATATCGGATACAGAAAAATGATGGGGCGGAGGCCGGGGTCATCCCCGGCCCAGGCCTATAAGGTGGGTGTATGGTTACAAAACAGATCAAAACCACGTCATTTGGGCGTGTATTTATAAGTTCTCAATAAATTCTGGCTGTATTAAGAAAATCCCCCCTGGCCCAGACCTGACATTGATACGTTGTGAGAGTGGCTGACCGAACATAACTGCTTCGTTAGATTGCGACATATGGCCGCCAAGTCGCACCAGGGCAGGCCTCAATCCCCCTTTGCAAAAGGGGGAAGGTTCGGAATGCCCAGACTTTTTGAGATGTTACGTGGCTTTTTTACTTTATTAATTTTTTGGGAGTTTCAAGTGTTTGTTTTTGTGTATTGCCTACCTGGCAACTGTTTTTTAGTCAGGTAGAGATGCCAAGTTTGGGCAGGATATAAGCCTGTAAGAGAAACCAGACGCCGATGACCACTAAAAAAATCCAGATACTCATCCCTTTCCCCCTTTCCTCTGTTTTTTCGTGCTCCAAATGAACTCTCTCATGTAATATTTGCTGATAGCATGGATTATTGTTGAATTTGTTGGGCAAAGCCCCTAAGTTTTGCTCGATACAGCTCCCGGCTGTAAATTATCCTGCTCAGGAAAATCCCCCGGAAGAAGAACAGGACGATGATGCCCCAAGGCTTCCAAATCCCTTGCCGGAACCTGATGAGTTAGATGAAAAAGTGGACAACAGTCTTTCGCTTTTTTCTCCCCCGCATGAGGGGCAGGGAATATGGTCTTGATTATCACTGGCAAAGCACAACTGTTCAAAAACATTTCCGCATTTTTTGCATTTGAATTCATAAATGGGCATATTATATTTCTCCTCTGGAACGATGGTATGATTTCTCATACCTCAGCTTATATTTATAGAACCATAAATCAACAAAAGGTTACAGATTCCTAACCCGGATAAACCGGAAAAGTGTCTAAAGTGAACTAAAGTTTGAAGTGCCTAAAGTTAAGGAGTCGCTTCGCTCCAGCAGTTTTTACAAAAAATAGAATTCCACAACTTTAGGCATTTTAGTCCCGCCGAGGCGGGATTAGACACTTCACACTTTTTCAATTTTACAATTTTCTGCACGTTTTGAGCAGAATTTTATTTTGACTGCTAAAACCACGTTCTGTGGGCGTGGTCAGAGTTAATTGGCTATGCCTGGAGGCTGCTC
>JAKLQB010000901.1 GCA_022013615.1 Desulfobacterales bacterium
ATGGCCGTGCGGAAACGTGCGGAAGTTTTTCATGGATTAACATGGAGCGACGATACCAGCGAAACGAATACATGATCCAGTTGCGCTGGATGGCACGGAGGGCTTTGGCGCCGTCCGTAATGGACCGTATCCGGAGTGTGCGAGGCTCCAGCCAGGTGTTCTGAGCCCAGCAGGAAGTTTGCGGCGGCCCGCTGGCAATGACCAGTCTGCCGTGAACGGCTTGCACTCCCTTCAGTTCCGCTGCAGCCTGATTGACAAAACCCTTTGGAGCCAAGTAAGCGGTAATTTGGGTCTGTTGCATAACGATGTTCCATTCAGCAGCCAAATCGAGAGATCAGGCTGGGTTATTCCGTTACATGTGTTCGGATGCAAGGTTCGCAGCGCAGCGCCACTGAAACCGCTACCATCATCAGTCTCTTCGTTCTGGCACTCAATACGCCGTCTTTGGTCGCTTCGTCACGAAGGGCTCCGAAGGCGTTCGCCACGGTGGGTAGTTGCTCTTTTAACAACTCCATCTCGTCTTCCGGAGTGTATTTCTTTCCCATGAATTCTCCTTCCTTCTCTTTTTGAAGATAATTTCTGACGCGTTTTTTCGCGCCAGTGTTCAAATTCTCGGCAACGATGACCACTCGATCATAATTTGTCTAAATTTTGGGGTCTTCTGGAGAATCTGTGGGTTTAAATTCTCAATATTTCAGTTAACTAGTTAATATTGCACAATAAAACATCAAAATATCGCTGCTTTTTTTAACAACAAGATTTGTTGTTTTTGGAAAAGTTAAAGTCCTTCAATTTTCAGCATAATTCTCAAATTTTCATTAGAATACTGTTATTTGATAGCCAAAAAAACGAGCGGTATCATTAATAAAAATACGTGTTAAATTTATCTGTAGGAAATTACCCTTATCCTGTCTGGCTTTACAACACGGGGGTAAAAGACATTCTTTTGATCCTAATGATATTAATATCTGGAATTAACCGGTTAAGATGATTTATCAATGATTTATTTCAAAAGTTACTCTTTTTTACCCACAGATTCTCCAGAAGACCCCCTTTTTTAAGTGATTTGTTTGGGTTTAATAGCCCATGAGGGACTTTTTTTAAAGTTAAGAATCTATCATAGTCTCAATCACCTGACCTGGCCTCACCCATAGAGGAGGCATCAATGTTCGATCTAATAATAAAAAATGGTTACATCGTTACACCTGGTGGGACCATAAACGGATGGATCGGCTTGCAAAATGGCATCATTGCTGCTGTCGGCTGTGGCAACACAATACCACTTTCGTGCAGAGTGATCGACGCTTATGAGAACTACGTCATTCCCGGACTGATAGACCCGCATTTTCATATGGAAAGCGATGAGGATCAATCCATCGAGGACGGAATTGTCCGTAACTACCCAGTGGAAACAGAGGGAGCTCTCCATGGTGGTGTAACCACCTTTGGTCATTTTGTTGGATTATTGAACGAGCCGCTAGTCCCGCGTTTAGAAACGACGGTCAGACTTGGGCCTCAATTTTCATATGTCGACTTCTTTTGCCACGCATGCGTGGTCAATGATGAACACATCGCAGAAGAGAAAGAGCTATATCGTAAGGGTGTCACCTCATTTAAGCATTTTTTCAATCCGTACAAAGCGACTGAGGGTATGGGCCGTTTCGCCCCTTGTAACGAAGCGCAACTATTCCGTTCTTTTGAAAGGATTGCTGCTTTGGGATATCCTGCCCTCGCACAGGTCCATTGCGAGGAGATCGAGATCTGCTGGATGTTGCGCGACAGACTTAGGGCTGCCGGGCGAAACGATCTGCTCGCCTGGACTGAATCGCGACCGGGGTTCGCGGAGGCGATACGAGCGGGCATGGCCATAGGTATTGCTGAAGCAACCAGATGCCCATTATACATCGTCCATGTATCTTCTAAAGAAACAGTGAAACTGATTGGAGATGCTATAAACAGTGGCACAATGGTATACGCTGAAACGTGCCCGCAATATCTTACTCATACGGGAGAGATGGAGACACAAATTGGCTGTTGGGGCAAGGTTAACCCTTCCCTTAAGTACCCAGAGGACATAGAAACACTGTGGCAATCCCTCCAAAGTGGTGTTATAAAATCAATAGGGACTGACTCTGGGACTGGCGGTAGAACAAGGACTACCAAAGAGCGGGGGAAAGGGAAACATAACAATATCTGGGATAGTCGGATTGGCGTTAGAGGAGGCTTTGAACACATGCTTCCTGTGATGATGACTTATGGTGTCAATAAAGATAGAATTTCGATTGAAGACTTAGTCAAGTTATGTTCTATCAACACGGCGATGGTGTTTGGCCTATATCCAAGAAAAGGTGTCTTGGCACCTGGCTCCGACGCTGATATCGTCTTGGTTGACCCCGATAAGGAAGCAGTGATTGACGACTCCTTTTACCATTGCTTATGTGAGGTCAGCATCTATGAAGGACACAGGATTAGAGGAATGGCGCGCACAGTCATAATCCGTGGAAAAGTGATGATGGAGGACTTCGAAACGGTGGGTAAACCAGGGCATGGGACATATATC
>JAKLQB010000902.1 GCA_022013615.1 Desulfobacterales bacterium
GAAAGAGTGCTCATAAAACCTCCTCTCCCGAATAATCGGAATCAAAATATTGAAAATGCCTAATCAGTAATAATACAATAATCATTAACTCGATAGATTAAAGCCGGTTGTATAAACCGGAAATCCACGGATTTCGCGTTTAACAGGAGCGCCAAAAATAAAATCAATGTGAAGTTACTCTCCACTATAGTCCACCCATAAAGCTGCGCCAGGAACAAGACTGCCTTTGAGAAATGCCTCCCCATATTCCTAAATTTTTCCTTTTTTCAAGTCTGCAATCCAGCTTTGATATTGTTTGGGCTGAAGCAAATCAAAGGTGTAATACTGTTTTGCATCACCTCGATATTGGCCCTCAAGATCTGCCAAATTTAATTTGCTCAATTTCTCGTTCACCCTTTCAAAGTGTGCCTTTGCGTATTCTTCTTTAGCGGGTGTTGCCTCGTCCTGTTCTTCATCCGACTTAATTTCCACTACCTTGATAAGGGTTTCTATGCCTTCATCCTGAAGCTTTTTTAGTTCCTCAAGATGATCTTCTTTTCCTTCATTATCAAGCTTTGAGATGTAATCATCCAGATCGATTTTTGTAAAAAAATCAGGGTTAAAACTCCGCTTGACCCTGTCTTTCCCCCCTTTCCAGTATTCATAATCAATGGAGTAAAAATTCTTATCAGGTGATTTTTCTGTGCTTTTTAAACGTCTTTCCCTCATTTAAAAGCACCGAAGACAATGCATGGAAGCAGGCAAAATATGCATCCCTCACTGCATTCTGATACCTGCCCGATTTAAGGTTGTCCCGAGCTGACGCAAGGTCTTCCCTGGCCTTTTCTACCCAAAGTCGATAATAATTTGTTGGCTCATAACACTACAGCTCCATCTCGTGAGATTTCCTGGTAAACAGGAAACTCCGTAAATATACCATTCTCCCACTCATCAATGGATGTGAACAAAGGACTAAAAATAACATTATATTCCATACCGATATCGAATAAAGCCCCAACAATGGCCTTCTCTTCTTTCCAATGCAGCAATTTGGAAGCGACCACAAGCAAATCAATATCTGAATGCTCGTCATGGTCTCCGCGGGCCTTTGATCCAAAGAGAATAATTTTAGATATGGAGAATTCGCTTTTTAGCATCCTGATAGCTGCCTCGATGGCCTCACTTTCATTTTTCATTAACAAGGCGCTTTCAAACGATTTCATAACAACACCTTTTTTATCTGCATTCGATGATTTCCTCCAGATACTCCAACCACTTTCGGGGTAGTGTGCCAAGATTCTCTTTATCTCCCAGCAAATCCTCAAAAACCTGAATAATTTCGCCACAAAGCAAGTCAATGGCTTCAGAAGCGGTATCGGCATAAGAGAAAGCCTCTATGTCCTCAAAACTCGCAATCACTTTATCTTCTTCATATTCCAGAGTGATGTGGATGGCAGCTTTTAAGTGATACTTAGGATGCTTTAAGGAATTAAGCGGAATAATTCTGTACCTCGTGTCAACTGCATGAATTATTTTTTTGCTAAGATCCTTATACTGATCTGGTGTCAGGATGCTTTCTTGCATGTGATCCTCCTTTCAAAAAAACGCAGTAATTAGTCAGGTGTTTAGGCTGAAGGTTGAAGGCTGAAGTATTTCAACCATCCCGCAACGATCGAAGTAAACCATTCAAGACCTTCTCGGTCTCGACTACTTTTGGTTCAATCAGAGATGAACCCTCACAACTCTTCTCTCGGAAACCTTGCGGTCAGTCGATAAACCAATACTGCTACCTCGTCAGCCAACTCAAATGCCCGAAGTTTTGTACCTGTCTGCGTGCGGACACGCACAGGCAGATGATCACGCATGATCTGTTCCTATCTACCTTCAGCCTTCAGCCTTCTACCTTCACAATATAAAAGGTTTGCTCTCATTGCCATGTTTATCAATGGCAACAACTGCAATGCTTTCCGTCAAACCGGTCACTTTAATCACGCCGTCATCACCAATATCTTTGGCAAATACAGTCCTGTCCATATCGAATATCTCACCATCGTAATCGACATCCACGAGAAGCATGGCAAGCCCGTCAAGTCCTTTACCCCTCATCAACAACAGCTACCCACGCTTTTTCATAATTTCTGTTCAGTTTCTACCATCCCCCATAAAAAGAAAAGATATTCACTCTATTCGTACTTTGTCGGACAGGCCTAGGTCATTCAATATCTGGCGAACATCAGATTCGAAAGCAGTAGAGAAATCACTATCCACGGTCACTGAAAAATCGATCCCGATTTTCAAGTCAGATCCCGAACGTAGCTTGGGCAGAATTTTAGTCCCCAAACGATTCCAGAGTTCGGGCGGAATCTCTCCGATTAACTGGTAGGTCCTTTTTAATTCACCGGGCTCAGGGCCAGGTTCGGGTTGAGGCCCAGACTCCGGACCCAGTACGGGCTCCGGTTCTGGCTCAGGCTCGGGTCCCGGTCCGGGTGTTGGTTCTGGAATCGTCTTCAACTCTTTTGCTTTGGCCTTTGTCAAGAGGAAAACCTGAGACTCAAACACCACCTCATCCGCACTGACCGGTTCGGAAAACCATAGCCTTTCATAGGTGCCGTCGGGCTTTTGCCCGGAACCAAGACCGAAATCACCCTTTCCCACAAATTCAACGATTTTTCTTTTTAGTATAGCATCCGGATCGAGCAAACGGGTAAGAGAACCATCAAGGAAACTCTTGCGGAGGCTGGCCAGCGGCAATACCCCCGATTTTTTCAGGGCTGGAGGCCAGTTGCGGTCGATATATCCAGCACCCACAGATTCATTAAGCAGGGCCTGGGATTTAAGCGCCGTAATAACCCTACCGCAAAGGGTCTCCCCGCTGCTGGAATGTCCGGCGCCGAGATCTATGGCCTTGAGCCCATCCTGCTCTCTGCTGTCAATGATTACCGCGTATCTATAGCCGCCCCATACTTCATCCTTGGCCGCCTCTTCGCTGTCCCCCACTTTGGTCTGAAGCTCTGCACGATCCCCTTTGTCGAAGTCTCCACCCAGTGTACCTTCGGCAATCTCTTTAGCCACCTTTTTCCATGCCAGCCAAAGCTCAACCTTTTCCCGGAAATCGCGTCCAGGCTTCTTCAGGCACCAGACTAGGCTGCCAGGGTAAAGCCTGGGGGAACTGCCCCGCTGTCTCGACCATTCAGCAATCCGCTCCCGTATTGAACCGGCTCCCGTCCATTCCGATTCAGGGTCCATGGTAATCAGGGTCAGTTTGGGCGTATCCGGGACAGAAGCGCCGTCCGCAGGGAAAGAGACAATCGGGACGGTCGCGCCCCGATCAAATTCTTTCTGGATTATACCTCGCATGGCGGGAATTATCTCTTTTTCATCATCCAGGGAGGCCCTTCTATCACTCACGACCTTCTTCATGGTGGGCTGATGAGTGATTTTGAAGCCATCGGATCCCACTCGCCGGATGAAAAAGGATTTGTCCTCCAGTGCAAAGGCGGCGTTATCCACAGAAGTCGTATCAATCTCCGGCTCCCCCAGGGCAAATCGCAGCTCCGGCAAATGGGCGATCTTTTCGGTCTGGCCACCAGTGGATTCGAAGAAAATGGTCACTCCCACACGCTTGTGAATCCCTTTCAGGGCTCCCTTTGTGTCGGCGTCCAGGGCTCCGGCATGGCAATGGGTTCCGGCGATATCTGCATCCAGGGCAGCGCCAAGGCGGGATTCCCCGACCTGTCCGAGTACAATGCTCCTGAATTCAGATACATGCAAGGGGGCAGAGCCGAGGGTAATGAGCGGTTCGGTCCTGGCGGATGTGTACCCGTCCTTGTAGGCCCAGGAGATCCACTGGGCAAGCATGGCCAGGGTGCCCCGTGTCTGCTGGTATTGCTGGAGCATCTGCCATTTGCGCTGAAAAACGGAGAGGGTTGCGGGATGAAACGGATAGCAAATTTCGAACCGATTCTGAAGGTATTCCCTGGCCTTGGCCTCGGTGCTTGAACTGTCTATTGCCGTCCATTCGGGAGGGAGCTGGGCTCGGCGCTCAAAGCACCAGTCCGCATAGAGCTTGGCCACGTTTTTCCGAAGTTTTTCATTGCCCAGTTCCTGAAAGAGCCTGCGGCGAACCACCTCGCTGATTTCCGTTTCGTCGTTTGCAATGAGGTCCTTGGCCACCCGGCGCACCACCTTGGTAATTTTATTTTGCCACTGCATATCCCAGTCCGTCATTTCCACTTGGCTGCGGGGCAGGCTGATGATGGCGGCGCCGTGCGTTGTCGCTGTTGTCGCAACCGTGAGATTCTGTATGAATGAGTGAAAGGAGTCCGCCATATTGCGGTGGCGGTTAAGGAAATTCAGGACCTCGTCAAAAAGAATGAGAACAGGCTTCTGTGCGGCCTTGAAGACATTCTCAAGGGTCTCTGTGCCTGGCGGTGTGGTCTGAGCTGCCGTTCCAAGGGCCTTTACGCCCTCATCTCCTGCGAGCTGTCGGGCAATATCAATCCAGGGTGTCTCCCGGCCTTCCCTTGGGTCCCAGGCATTCCCAACAAAGGCTGCCACCTTTGCCTCAGGCACTGAGGAAATCCCCGCCTCCGAAACCAGGGCGGAGACACCCTGAAATCCGGCCGCTTTGCTTGCGTTGTTTGCGAGATGATAGAGCGCTGTGAGTGTATGGGTCTTGCCCCCGCCGAACTGAGTAACCAGGGTCAGGACCGGGGCGGTATTGGCGGTTTCTCCACTCAACCGTCTGAGCACCATTCCCGCATGCTCCCGGAGCGCCCTGGTGAAACACGTCCGGGAAAAGAACTTGTCGGGCTCCTTGTAGTCTTCCGGGGCGGTCCCCGCCATGACCTGCTCAAGATGGATTGCAAACTCGTCGGGATTGAAGGATCGTCCTTCACGGACCTCTTTTCTCGGGATAGCAACCTTGTACCAGGGGTTCATTGTCTTTATCTCCTTTTAAGTTCTCTGGATTCTTTCAATGAGATCTTGTGCAGACTCCTTCAGTCGCACCAGATTGGCATAGGCAACAGCCTCGAAATTCTCTTTGCAGGAATACATGCGGTAGCGAATTCCGTCAGTCACCACAACATCAACGGGAACGCCCAAACTCTGAACATAACCTTTCGCCTGATCGAGTGCGCCTTCAACACCGGCCCCCAGCCGTTTTGCCTCGATGATGAGCCGGCAGTTTTCAGGGATCCGTGGCAGAGTGTTGAAAACGGCCACATCGATGTACCTCCACTTTATCGCAATGCGTTCGGGAGGCCAACCCAGTGCCTGTAAAAATGGAACAACAAAATGGGCCACCAACTCATCTTCAGTCGGATGCTCTCCGAATTCTTCTCGATTCCAGAGCAGCGGGACCAGGTCCTGTGCCTGTGCAATGATTTCCCGTAATACCGGTGGAACCTCTTCAAGGGGAGGTTCCTCAGAAGGGATTTCGGGCAACTCATCGCTTTGCCATCGTTTGGGAGGGGAATTAAGAAACCGCTCAGCGTAATCGGTTGCCTGTTCATTCCACACCCTTGAAAAACGAGAAGGATTCGCTCCGAACAAACCCGGTGGAAAGGCATATTCCTGGGGCAGTTTGCACCACCTTATGCGGCGGGCATGTTGAAGGTCCCATCCGTTCACGTCATCGAACTGGTTCAGATAAACATACTCGGAAGAGACAAGACCCACCGCGCATATAGAGGAAATGCCGGTTCGGAGCAGCACCGCGTCACCCTCATGCAGTTCACTGGCAAAACGCCGCACAAACCCGCCCTCGAATTCGCTATCGGCCCTGTCGGGTCGCCAGGGTCCTGCATCGCCAGGCCCGATGAGGCCGATGCCGTACCTCAAAAAAACATCCGCGAAATTGCGGTTGGTCGGGCCGCTCGCCAACTGCCAGACCGTGGGTTTGTTCTCCGAAATCTCCACAGCCAATTACCTCGGAACCGCCAGGAGCATGGCGTCCAGGAGCCGTTTCTCCTCGCTGCTCTTGGGGTAAAGCGCGGACAGGGCGTTTGCCAGCCGCAGGAAATCCGTCCCTCTTTCCTGTTCCGCCTTAAGGAGTGCCCTCAAGGCATTCGTCATGCCGCCCGCCTGAAGAAGCATGGCCGCATGGATCCGATCCAGTGTTGTTGCCTCAAGGTCAGAGGTCAACTCGGCTGCCCGGGCCATGCTTCGACTCCGTTTACCCCCACGCCCCCGAATCTTTGGAGCTTCCTGTCTCGCCTCCGGAAATAGAAGAAGCTGGGGATCAGGGCTGGCTTCGCTCTCCAGTTGAAAAGCGACGGTCCTGGCCCCATCCTCCCCAAAAAGTTGTTTGGCCCTCTCTGAAATAGGCAAGAGCCTTATGACACCCTTATTGGTCTCAATAATGCGGCCTTCCCACTTGGGGAGCTCGATGCCCAGAGGCTGGGCAAAACGGCGCACCACGTCAAAGACCAGGCTGTAGCCCTTGGCCTTACCCTTTGGGGCTGTTTCATCATCTTCTTCTATTTCCTCACTTTTCCCTTTTGCCTTTTTACTTTTGCCTTCTCCATTCCCATTGGTGGCCTGGAGCGTCCAGAGGAAGAGAGCGGTAAGGCGTGAATCCTCCTCCAGCACACCCGCCATGCCATTACGTGCCGTGGCCTCGGCCGTGCCCAAAACCTGCTCAAGGGCTATCCGGCCTACAGTCTCCCACACATAAGCCAGGAAACCCCGCTTATGTGGTTCTGTGGCTTCAGGATCGCCACCAAGGGGAATCTCTCTTTCCTGCGGATCGACAACTTTAGAATACCGACTGAATATCTCCAACGCCGGGCCGATGCAGGCGAAGACCAGGTCCGCGCCGCGAATACCTTCGCCTTGGAGTCGTTCCATCCAGATGCCGACGCGATTGGGTAATTCCTGCAAGACGTCAGCCCAGTCACCGACCGATGCGTCGTCGGGACGGGGGCGGCAGACGAGGTGGACGCTGGTAGCAAGGGCTGCAGTTTCGCGGGCGATTAAGCGGGTGCCCATTTCTGTAGCAATTGGCCATGATCCAGTTATGGTCCATCCTCCCTGGATAAGTCCGGTAAGCAGGGCTTCCCATCCCTCTGTCGTCTTGTGAGCAAAAACAACTGAACCGACGCCGTCCTCACGCAACAAACGGCGACCTTCGGAAAACACCTCTGCCATAGCTTTCTCGTAGAAACCACGGTTTTTAGTCACCCCGGCGATACACCGGGCAGGGTCTTGGATTGCCTCGTGTCGCTTTGGCGTCAGCGGATTTGTGGAATCGAAGGGGTCGGATAGGAACCGGTGCCCAGGCAAAGTTCGCTTCAGCCAGACGAAAAAGAAATCCGAGAGGTCTGCATAGGCAATCGCGTCGTAATAGGGCGGATCTGTAAACCAAACACCGACCGACTCAGCTGGCAATGGCGAATCCCCGGCGGCAGCCTGGTCAGCCTGTCCTGGCGCAGAACTCACCCAATTCTCCGCAACACGGGCCACCCAATCCACTGCGCCTGCAAACCCTCCAGTTGCGTTATCACCAAACAACGAAATCTCATTGAAGTCCCAGACAATCGGAAGTGCTTGCCGTGCATATGTGTTACCCACGTATTCGCCACGTGGGACCCACCGGCAATTTGCACTGTTGTAGTCAGCGGCCTTACCGCCCACTATCGAGAGTAATTCGGCAAGAGCCTCTTTTTTCTGCGTCCTCCGCACTTCTGCAGTGAGTTTCACCAGTGTCACCAGCGCCAACTTCTGCCGTGCTGTAAAGAGGTCGCCGAAAGTCTTCATTCCATAAAGTAAAACGCGGAACCCTGAACTTCCCTTTTGCCGTTCCCGCGGTAACGGCTCATCCGGTACTGGGCATAGGCCCTTCTTACCGCCACGTTCCCATTCGTCAAGAATAGCCTTCAACCGCTTCTGTGCCTTCCAAACTGCCTGATAATCGCACTCAGTTGGCAAGCGATAGTTGCGGCCCTGAATGCCTTGATGGAGGTTCACAACAGCCAGCATCCGTGCCCCGCCGATGCGCTTTAACATACCCTCACTCTGCCCTCCCCCAGAGGGAGAGGGATCGAATATCACATCCGCACCGCCTCGCTGCTCGGATAGTTGTGTCCGGACGCGTTCCGGAGGAAGTACCGTACCGCAGCAAAGGCAAGTGGCTTTGGCACGTGTAACCGTCCCATCATGCACCTCTTTATCCACCTTTGGTTCGAATATCTCGAACTCCACGTGTGGAGGCCCACTGCCTGACCGCACAACCTTGTGCATGAGTGCCCGCTTTCGGCTCGCCTTCTTACAGAGCCAGAACGATCGCATAAGCGGAATCTCCGCTCCGCAGTTGGGTGACTCGCATTTGACTGTTCTCGCCCAAAGGTACGCAATAGGCGTGGCCTTATCCGGGTCTTTGGGATAAAACTCTGCCAGTTCCTTTTCAGCCTGGTCCTTGATCTCCTTCCCGACCCGTCGCAGCTCCTCGGCAAGCTCCAGCCCATGGCGGGGGATATCCTCAAGCATGACCTTGAGGATGAGACAGGCCACCGGGTTGAGGTCGCTCGCGAAAGCCTCACAACCAAGACGCAGGGCCTCTAGAGGAATAGAGCCGCCTCCTGCGAAGGGGTCCACGACCAGCGGCGTCTCATCCGGATGGGCGGCTTTGACCAACTCGCGTCCTGCCTCGATGTATGCATGGTTAGAAGCCAGATCCCAGTTGGCGAAATCTCCTATAAACCGAAGTAAAGAACGTCGCAACCCGTCGTCATCCGGTTCAAGTGCCTGGGGCAATGGCGCCAGCGCCTTCCGTGCTCTGACCTTAAACTCCTGAGGACAGTTCACGTCGCACGGATCAGGAAGAAGCAACCCAAGCAACATGGCCCTGCAAGCAGCCAAGGGCCTCCTCGCCCACCAAAGGTGGAGCGTGCATGGGTGCCCGTGCCTGATGGACTTCTCCCTTGCCGCGTGCTTTGAAACCACTGCAATAGGGAAGTCGACTTCGGCCAAGCGTTTGCATTCTTTAGGTATCATCGGATTCTACTCTAATTCACTACTTTTCGATTGTTCCGAACCATGCCGATTCCACTCTTCATTTTTCAGGATCGGTTTTGTCTGCGCATATTTTCTACTGCCTTGGCGAAGTTCGGGGTGTCTGGCTTTTTGCTCCATTCATCCCAGAAATCAATGGTGGCGCTAAGCGGCTTTTCTTTGGGAGGATGAATGCGAATCCTGCTCGGCAGCAACACCGCATCGCCAACCACCAAGGCCTCCCCAATGTCCAGAATCGGGAGGGTATCCATCAATCCTTCCAGGCTTTCCGGCATGAGCTTTCTGACCGTAGCCTGATCATCACCATTAGTCAGGCGGAGAGCCACGACGTTGTTGCATTGGCTGAGAATTGTCGCGCTCACATCGGAGGGCCGCTGGCTGACGATTAAGAGCGCAACACCATACTTTCGACCTTCCTTGGCGATTTTTTCGAAATTTTCTATAGCTCGCTGCTCGACGGGGTTCTTTCCGTCCTTTTTAGGCAGATACATGTGTGCCTCGTCGCACACGAGAGCCATCGGCTTGCGCTTATCGCGGTCGGTCCAAAATTGCACTTGGTAGATAATACGAGCAACAAGACCCACTATGAC
>JAKLQB010000903.1 GCA_022013615.1 Desulfobacterales bacterium
ATGAAGCGAAGGAGGAATTGCAGTCGGAACAGGTCAGTTTGATTTTGGGACCCAACTTCGTGATCACTTTTCAAGAACGCGAAGGAGATGTTTTCGATGCTGTTAGAGCACGGATAAGAGATGGTAAGGGAAAAATCAGAAAAATGGGGTGTGATTATTTAGCCTATGCGTTAATTGACTCAGTTGTAGACAATTACTTTCTCGTTTTTGAGAAATATGGGGAAAAAATAGAAGCTCTTCAAGAGGAAGTTTTGTCCCAGCCAACACCTGAAACGCTTCAGGTGATTCAAGGAACCAAAAGAGACATGGATCTTCCTGCGGAAGTCTGTTTGGCCTTTGCGAGAGGCAATCAACGCCCTGCAACGAGGGGAATCATCCCTGGTCACGGACAATGTGAATATCTATCTCAGAGATGTTCATGATCATACCATTCAGGTGATCGACACCATCGAAACGTTTCGAGATATAATTTCAGGGACACTGGATGTGTATCTTTCGAGCGTGAGCAACAAAATGAATGCGGTTATGAAAGTCCTAACCATTATCGCCACCATATTCATGCCCATGACTTTTATTGCGGGCATTTACGGTATGAATTTCAAATACATGCCCGAATTGGAATGGCACTGGGCCTACCCTGTGATTTGGGCAGTGATCATCGTTTTGGGTGTGTTAATGTTGATGGGTTTTAAACGAAAAAAGTGGCTATGACCGGCCAAGCCAGGCGACTTAAATGCCAGTCTAAAAAGAAAGCTGCGATGTATACTGCCTGATTTTTTTTAGTGAGAATGAGGACGGCGCCCGGGGCGATCATCTTCGTAAGGACTCTTTGGGTGTGTCATGTCTGAAAATTTTTACGAGATTCTGGGGGTCAAGAAGAGCGCATCCCAGGATGAAATAAAAAAGGCCTACCGTAAACTTGCCAGGAAATGGCATCCTGACATAAATCCCGGAAACAAAGAAGCCGAACAGAAATTCAAGGAGATATCCCGTGCCTATGAGTGCCTCGGTAAGGAAAAGAAGAGGACACTCTACGACGAATTCGGGGAAGAGGGGCTCCAGGCTGGGTTTGATGAAGAAAAGGCCAGACAGTATCGCCAATGGAGCGCTTTCCAGCAGGGCGCACGTGCGGGCGGCGGAAAGGAATTCGGGCGCTACCAGAGCTATGAAGATATCTTTGGTGATCTGTTCGATTTCAGAACGGGAAAGGGCGGTTATAGAGCCACCGCACCCTCCGGAGGGAGGGACATCGAGCATGATATGACAATTGACATCATCTCGGCACTAAAAGGTTTTGAGACCGACCTAACCATGGAAAAAATAAAGGCCTGCCCCGGGTGTAAAGGATCGGGAACAGATCCAAATTCCCCCATTACCAAATGCGAGATGTGCGGTGGTTCAGGGCGACTCAATGTTGCAGAAGGGCCCCTACAATTCACCAAGCCCTGTCCAAAATGTAGAGGCCATGGAGAGACAGGCCGGACCTGTTCACAGTGTCGTGGCAGTGGGCAGGTTCTGGGGACGGAAAGGATCCGGGTCACTATCCCCCAAGGCGTTAAAGACGGCTCAAAAGTACGTGTGGCTGGGAAAGGGGAGCCAAACTTCGATGGGGAGCAACCCGGCGATCTCTACCTGATTATCCATATCAGACC
>JAKLQB010000904.1 GCA_022013615.1 Desulfobacterales bacterium
CCGCCAAAGTATCCCTGGCAAGTAACTGGTTGGGGCGGCCCTGGTTCGAGATCCGTAGCAACAATTTTTTCTCCATCCGTATCAATCCGTCTTAAAACCTCCTTAATCCTTCCTATCTCTCTTGGCCCCATTACGAAGTCAAGCTGAGGAAATCTCTTCATCAATTCGTGTCCTTTTTGCTGGGCCAGGCATCCTACAACACCCATGATTAAACCCGGGTTTTCTTGCTTTAACTCCGACATACGGCCTAACAGGCTAAAGGCCTTCTGTTCAGGTTTTGCCCTCACGGTGCAGGTATTGATGAGAATGATATCCGCATACTTTGAGTTATCAACCGGTGAAAACCCAGAACTTATAAGGGATTGGGCCAGAAAATCTGAATCATATTCATTCATCTGGCAACCCATGGTTTTTATGTAGAATGTCTTATTTTGCATAACTTTAGTTTACTTTAAGAGCAACAAGATCAAGCCCTTCTTCTCTCAAAGAATCCAGCAACTCTGTAATCAATTGCTCACAACCCGGGGAGATCCGTATTTCCAAATATGCTTTGCCTGGGTCGAGAGTTGAGACTACGGCCATACCGTCATACGATTCAATGGTTGTTCGGAGGTAGTTGATATCCCTGCGATCCACACGGAAAAGGCGTTTAATTGTCTGCATCTTTATTATAGGTTGTCCCGCCCCACATTAGCTTGGTTCTCAGTATGTTGAAATAGCTGTTATCGGGAGGTCGGAAAAGCTTTATTTTTTTTTCTGACTTACGAATGATTACCTTGTCATCATAATAGAGATCAAAGCCTACCTGTCCATCAAAAGTCAGAACAACTGCCTCTTCACTCTTATTTTTCATTTTAATCTGAATAACAGATGTATCTGGAATGATGATGGGACGATTTGTCAATGTGAAAGGGCAGATGGGAGTTAAAATAAAGGTTTCCATTGTAGGATACAGTATGGGTCCTCCGGCAGACAGATTATAAGCTGTGGAGCCTGTTGGGGTAGATATAATTAGACCATCTGCCCTGAAGGTGGTCAAAAACTCCTCGTTGATTGCTACATCGAGATCTATAATCCTTGCCAAGGTCCCTTTGTTGATCACCACATCGTTTAAGACCTCAAACCTACATACCACTTTGCCTTTGCGTAATACCTTCGTCTCAAGCATAACCCTGCTTTCTACCTCAAGACGGCCATTAATCATCATCTCGATCACAGGATAAAGACGTTCAAAGGGAATCCCCGTGAGAAAACCCAAGCCCCCTAAATTTACTCCAAGAATTGGAGACCCGAATCGCCCTACCCTGCGTGCAGCCCCAAGAAGGGTCCCATCTCCACCAAGAACCACAACCCAATCCACGGTCTTTGGGATAACCATCGATTCCTCGCAGCAACCGTCCAAAGACCCTTTGGTCTTCATTTCCTCTGAAAAGACTTTAATGCCCTTTTGCTTGAACCAATCTTTGAGTTTCTCAGCCTCTATTCTTGCAGGCTCGTGGTGGTGTTTATAAATGATCCCTACCGATCCGGAAGGCATAAAAGAGGTCCTCCAAAGTAAGTGTCTAAAGTGACTAATCCCGCCTCGGCGGGACTAAAGTGAGCTAAAGTTATTTGTAACCGTTCACAGGTTCAGGGTTCAACGTTCATGGTTAAGTACAAAGAAAGCTTTGAAGACCCTAAGCCCTCGTTAAAAATGTTCTATTCCCAAAGTAATTGTCAGTTTGGGTACAAATTTTGGATTAGGCATGACGAAGATAACACGTTTCTCATAAATACACATTCCAAATGAAGTCCGGGGACGAGAATAGAACCTTGAACCTTTAAACCCGTAAACGCCTACAGTCGTTTTTAGTTCTTGATCTCAAAGCTCGGTATTTATCGATCATGCCTGCTCAATATCCTAAGGTTTCAACATGATAAGGGATACAGCAGCGGCCCAGTTTATTTATTCGCTAAATAGCGAAACAATTTCAAATCGGCTCACATCAACAAGTCCTTTATCCGTCAACTTTAATTCAGGAATAACAGGAAGTGCTAAAAAGGAAAGCATCATAAACGGTTCTTCAATAATACAGCCCAATTTTGAGGCTGCCTTTTTAATCGACTTCAACTGCTTGACGAGTGTCTCTAAAGGTTCCTTTGACATGAGCCCGGCTATGGGAAGAGGCGTTTTTGCAAGTGTCACTTTGTTGCACACGACGGCGAGTCCACCGCCCATAAGTCTTACCTCTTCAACTGCAGTAAAGATTTCCTCATCACTGACGCCCACGGCGATTACATTATGAGAGTCATGGGCCACAGAGGAGGCCATAGCGCCCCGATTGAGGCCAAATCCTCTGACTAACCCTAATCCAATGCGTCCGCTGGCGTGATGCCTCTCCACCACACAGAGTTTTAAAACATCCGATTCAATGTCAGACGTTACAAAACCGTTTTTTGATTTCACGTCTTCATAACTCTCATGTGTTATAAGCTGGTCGGGAACAAGTTCAATTACCCTGGCCTTACCCCCAGAAAAGGGAATGCGTAAGCTTTCAGGGCTCAAGGGGGCAATATTCAAGGCCTTAGATTCAATAGATGTGGCTTTTTGCAAGTCCACAGGGAAATTGACCAAGGCCCCATGGTCTACAACAATGCGGCCATCTTTGTAAACAGAAGTCACTTCAAAACTTTCCAGATCATCCAGAACAACAATGTCAGCGCTGTAGCCCGGTGCAATAGCGCCTCTATCTTTCAGACCGAAATACCCGGCAGGATTTAGGGTGACCAACTGGACCGCTGTTACAGGGTCCAGGCCCAAATGGATCGCTTTCTTGATCATGAAGTTCAAATGGCCGCGCTGCTGAATATCTTCAGAGTGCAGATCATCTGAGACAAAACAGCAATGACGCGAATTTTTGTCGTTAACCAGGGGAAGAAGTTCTTCAAGGTCTTTGGCGGATGTCCCTTCACGGATCATGAGCATCATGCCGTTTTCCACCTTTTCACGAGCTTCCTGGCGGACAGTTGCTTCGTGGTCGGAACGGATGCCAGCAGTGATATATGCCTGAAGATCATGGTCGCTTAATGAAGGGCAATGACCGTCTACAATCTGGTCCCTGAAAAGAACGATTTTCTCAAGCACCTCTTCATCCCCCATAAGAACCCCTGGATAATTCATCATTTCCCCGAGGCCAAGGATGCGTGGGTCCTCTTTAAGTGCTGAGAGGTCGGAAGCCGTTAAAGTTGCTCCTGCTGTTTCCAGATGCGTGGCAGGCACGCACGAGGGGGCCATAAAAAAAATGTCAAAAGGGATTTCCAGGCTCTCTCTGAGCATCAAGCGGATACCGGGAAGGCCCATTACATTCGCGATTTCATGTGGGTCGGCCACAAGGGTAGTGGTTCCGTGAATCAAGAGAGCTGCAGCAAGCTCACGGGGGAGGAGCATGCTGCTTTCTATGTGGAAATGCCCGTCAATGAGACCAGGAACAACCCATTTGCCAATTAAATCCTTCTCTTCTTTTCCATGGTACCCGGAGCCCACGCCGACAATAACGCCATCGTAAATTGCCACATCTTTTTCCTGAATTTCTCCAGAGAATACATTTACAACCTTTCCCCTTTTCAGGACAAGGTCGGCAGGGATTTCGCCTCTCGCGGCAGAAATTCTTTTTTTGAGGGCCTCAACAGTGATATGCATGTTATACGGATATTGCCAATTGATTTATTAAGATGATTCTCTAAATATTCAATAGTCAATCGAAAATCGTCAATTTGTAGATGTCTGTAATTTGTGTGTGTTGCGCCTTTTTACCTGTCGTATCGTAGCGTAAATCCCGCTATCGGGGCCCTGGTGGAATCCCGAAGGGTTATCCCTCTGGGGCGGCTATGGCAATAGTCAATAGTCAATCGAAAATAGTCAATTTGTAGCTGGTTGCCTGACCAAATTAGGTTATGCTCTTCACGGGTTCTGAAAAACGTTTAACGGGTTGTTTTACCAATAACATACCATTCCTCAGTTAAGTCCGATGTGGTGTCAACAAGTAGATGAACAATATTCAGGTCGGGATGGAGATTTTTCAAATCTTCCAGGTTTACTGGCTCAAAATTTTTCAGGTTATTGGTATACGCCTGCTCTGTCAGGGCATTGGATTCGTAGTTCTCCTTTGTCCGTTTGGAGATACGTGCCAGTGAAATCTCCTTTGGGCATTGCGTTTGCTGAATGACAAAGGTCATTCCATTCTTGGCAGCCACTTCGGCAGCGCGTCTCCTGAGAGCCTGAGTTACAAAGGTCGCATCCAGGATAATCCCCTGCCCTTCCCCTGCCAATTCATGGGCCATCCTGAACATCTCGTCGTAGACGAGGGTCCTTTTTTTCATGTTGGAGGCCACTTTTTCATCAAAAATATCTTCGTTTTTAAGCACTTCAAGGCGAATCAGGTCTGACCTCAGGATCTTGTATCCTTTGAGTTCAGCGATAACCTCTGTGGTTTCTGTTTTATAGGATGCAGGCAATCCACAAGCTATAAGTACGGTCTTAGGGTTTAATTCTTTTGTCATAAAATCGACAAAGGGTTCTTTCATAAGTGCCTCCAATACAGTTGAGTGGTTAAATGGTTGATTAGTTGAGTTGTTTAGATATACTGTTTCATCTGAACCAACTCAACGACTCAACTGGTTACTCTATGTAAAAATAGGCGAGCTTGAAATATTTCCTCGCCGTTTGAACTGCTTTCTCCTTTTTCTCAGAACTTATGCCGTCATCATCCACTTGAAAGCTGTTCACCTTACCCCTCACAAAGGCCCTGTAAACCTTATAGAAAGTAAGCAGAGAATCCACATCCACCTCGCCTGCCAGTTCCTTGTACTCATTCCAAAAAAGTTTAGAATAATCCTCTCCCCCATGATATTCCAGGTCCATAAGAAGGAAGGCAATGTCAGCTAAAGTGTCACTGTAACGGAATCTGTCGTTGAATTCAATGCAGTCAATTATCGAGAGAGGCTCCGTAAAACAGATATGTTCCATATGGAGATCTCCATGGCAGTCCCTGATCCTGCCTTCTTTTATCCTCTCAAAGAAAAGCATCCTGTTTGATCTGTAGAAATCATTGGTCCATTTTTTTAGGGCTTCGAACTCATTTTGCTGGATAATGGTCCCAACATATCTTTCAACCTGCTCAAAATTTTCATCCGTGTTTACCTTAAACGCCTCCGGTTCGCCGAATTGCTCTATTTCAGGTGTCCTGAGTGCATTCGAATGAAACCCTGCCAGGACCCCGGCAATTTTTTTGAGATGATTCCCTGTTAGTTCACCCCCCTCAAATACCGATTTCATCAATCTCCCATCCGGGATACGGCGCATTTTCACCGCATATTCCACCACTTCACCTGAATCGGCTCCCAGGATGTGTTTTTGCCCATCAAATATGATTGGCAATACATCAAGATAAATGTCCTTTGATAGCCTTCTGTTAAGCTCTATCTCCTGGTGGCAATAATGTTTTCTTTTTTCAAGTGTGGAAAAATCCAGAAAACCAAAATTGACAGGCTTTTTAACTTTATAGACAAATTCATCCGCAACGAAGACAATGGAGATATGTGTCTGAACGACAGAAACATTATCCGTCCTGTCTGGGAGGGAGCCCGTGTTTTTTAGATCATCAATAATGGAAGACATCGCAGTTACTACACCTCGCTAAGTTCATTATCATACCCTTTGGGAAGGAAGGAGCTTGAATTTTAATCATTCCTTGGTTTTGCTGCTTTTGCCACAGTCACGATGGCATCAAGCTTCTCCTTCACTTCAGGGTCGATCTTGTCTTTTGGGACAAAACGAGCCAGTTCATGAAAATTTTTCTTATCCATCACGTTATAATGACCAAGCTTCTTGAAAAATTTCCTAAAAAGCGGGATGAGAAAGTCATCACTGACCTTTGTATCCTTATCCCATGGCGATCCTCTCCCGAGTGTTTCCATTGCATTAGTCATCTCTGCTATGGTCTGTCTCATAACTTTTCTGCGAGATTCAGCATGCGCAGCCTCGAAAAGCGGCCCAGGGAGACTGTCCAGGCCACTGGCACTTGCATAGGCCTCAAGGACTTCAGGGTAGCAAAGGTAATTTTCGATTTCTCGCTTGGTCCACATATGGGCTTCGGCCCCAAGATCGTCGGAAGGACGCTGATCAAGCCTGTCAAATATTGCTATGCCCTTTAAATGAGGGAATGCTTCCTTGAGACCAAAAAAGTGTTTTTTCACTTCAGGAGGTTGATTACTCACATAATGAACAAATGGCCTTTGAAGGACATCCATGGCCTCTCCATGTTCCAACTTCTCTGCAAAAGCCCTTAAGATGGCCAAATCGGTTGAGCCTTCAAGATAAAGAACCCACCCGGTTTGCTCTGCCTGATAGTAATGTTCAAAGCCTATCTCTTTTAATGCTTTTAAGACTTGGCTCCCCCGATCATTGATGCGATGTGGCTTGCCCACAAAGGCAACAACAACATCACGCTCCGCAGCCTCATTGAGCAAAACCTCAGAATGACTTGCTGCAATAATCTGATTGCCGTTTTCACGCGCAACATCCGTAAGAAGCTGATAAATCTGTCTTTGTCTGAGGATCTCTAAATGTGCATCAGGTTCATCGAGCAAAAGTACAGCTCCAGGATGAGCATACATGTAAGCGAGGAGAAGGAGGGTCTGTTGAAGACCTCTTCCGGAAGAAGATAGATCAAGCCTGGTGCCGTTTTCGCTATAAGTCATAACGATTTCTCCCCGCTCGGTAATATACTGGGGGATATAAAGCTCTGAACCAAAAAGCTTCTTAATGTGGTCGGTAAGTTCCTGCCAGCGTTCCTTTTGGTTGTTGTAAATCGTATGACATAGGTTACGGAGAACTTCGGCCGTCCTTCCCTCTCCGACTCGTACATTGATCGCACCCGGATCAAGTCTGGTTTCGTTTGCTGCCAATCCTGACATAGGGGGGAGGAATGCTAATTGAATATTATCAGCATGCTCCGGGATAGGCATTCTTTCAGGATTCTTTTTTTCTGACAGGCGAAGGGGCCTGCAGTAGAATGATTCCTCGTTAGCGTAGTAAAATTCGAGTCCGCACTTCCATGTCTCATCA
>JAKLQB010000905.1 GCA_022013615.1 Desulfobacterales bacterium
ATCCGCAATCCAAAATCCAAAATCGTGCCTGAACGGGGTTTTCGTTCAGGCACTAATTATGGCTTTCCTCTGGCAGGACCGCGGGGTCTCTTTTTAAAGGCCGCAAATGCTTGCTTCATTCTATTGAACGGCAGCGTAGCCTTGAAATGCGTTATAGGACAGCCCCAAAGGAGAGTCTCCGTTGCAACTGACGCCTTCTCTGCCTGCTCGGAGCCTTTATTCTAAGCCACGGGGGCGTTCGACAAGCTGCGGAAGAATTTATCTTGCGGCCTTTAAAAAGAGACCCCACGGCCCTGCATTAGCAAGGCCTAAAGGTCATAATGAGAATTGCTGATTAAATTGAATTTTGGAATAAGGAGAGTCAAACATGATTGTAAGAAACGTTAACGACAAGGAAGTTCTGGACACTACCTACCTTGCGCATGGCGGGGCCATTGCACAGATGATCCTGGACCGTCGAACCCTGAAAGAGATCGGCTTCCTGGCCATTGCCAGGCTGGCACCTGGCAAAGAAATCGAAGCACATGTTGATCCTATGGAAGAGATTTACTTTGTCCTGAGCGGCTCGGGGGAAATGCGTGTGGATGAGGAAGTCAGGCAGGTGGGACCAGGGGATGCCACATGGATTCCTGTTGGTTCCGCCCACTCACTTTTAAATAGCGGGCAAGAAGACTGCGTAATCTTGGTCATTGCATCCCCTGCCTGGTAAGGAGCCCCATTGAATATCTTGATCATACGACCCGGGGCCTTTGGTGACACCCTCATGCTCTTACCCTCGCTGGTTAATATCTCAGGGCAGTTGACCATAACCCTTGTGGCCCGGCAGCCCGGGTTGTATTTTATCCAGGACTTTGTGAACCGCTCAATGGATCTTGATGTCGCCGGTTGGCACAGGCTCTTTTTAGAAAGCCCGGCTAAAGAGGGGCTGCCGGTCTCCCAGACAGACTTTTTGGTGGCATTTTTGAATGATGAAGGCGGAGCGATCCGTCGTAATTTGAACGCATACTTTCCCAACACTCCGATTCATCTTTTCCCTTCCTTCCCTGCAAAAGGAGAAAAAATCCATGTTGCCCGCTACATTTCAAACTGTCTCAAGACAGCGGGCCTTCCAATTGATCCTCGGGCAGCCTTTGAAAATGCCGTTAAGCACCCTCTCATGAGCATGGAACGCCCATTACAATTCTGCAACACGGCGGTAGTCCATCCGGGTTCAGGGGGCCTTAAGAAGAACCAGCCGCCTAACTTTTGGCTCAAGGTCTTGCGCAGGTTTGTGAGAGAGCCTGCCTTTCAAAAAGTGGCCGCATCGCTTTTGCTCGGACCGGCAGAAGCATCTTTTCATTCCTTTTTTAGAAAGAATTTGGAGTCCACCAAATGGGAAATTTGCTTTTGTCCTGATAATGAGACACTCACCGGGCTTTTGGAAGAGGCGTGTCTTTACCTGGGCCACGACAGTGGCATCACCCATTTGGCTGCTATGAAGGGAATCCCCACCGTTGCCCTGTTTACAGAAAGCAATTCAGTCCAATGGCATCCTTTGGGTCCGGCTGTACAGGTTGTTCAGAAAAAAGGGCCCGGAGTCGGGCTTATCAAAGAGGTCCTGAAAGCAGCGATAGACCTGAGTCATGCTGCCGGTACGGATGGTCTCAATAAACCCTAGTGAATTCAATAAGTTGTGGGCTTTTCACGTAACATCTCAATGAGTCGGGGTAATCCAACGGAGGCGGGAATCCAGATAAATTGCAGTGATTTTACTTCCCCAAATTTATTGAGGCCTTACTTTTCGTGATGTTTGTGTTATAATTATAAATTACAGAAGGAAACTAACAATTACCAGCTTAAAAAACTGAAAGCGGAGGATGGAAGCATGAAAAGATATTTGCAGATGGCATTGTTAGTACTTTTACTTTCTACTTTTTTGGGCCATACCGTACTGGCACAAGAGAACCGGGGTCCAAGAATTGTCGTAAAGGAGCAGGTTTTCGATTTTAAGGAGATAAAGGAAGGAAGTGTAGTTGAGCATACTTTTAAGGTGCTTAATGAGGGTGATCAAACCCTTGAGATAAAGAGCGTTAGACCTGGCTGAGGTTGTGCGGTGGCTGATTTTGACAAGGCCATTCCCCCGGGTGGGGAAGGAAAAATCAGACTTACGGTTCAGACAACCGGTTATCAGGGAAATCTTCATAAGAGTGCCAGGGTTTATACGAATGACCCGACCAACAGTGTAATCAGTTTGAGTCTAAAAGGATTTGTCAAGGTTCCCATCCTTGTGTCACCCCCTCAAGTCCGATTATACGGAAAGGAAGGCCAGTCTCTCACCAGAATTATTGAAGTAAAGTCCGAATTAGACAAACCCCTGATACTGACACCAGGGCACTTTGATCTCACTGAAAAACTAACATACAGCATAGAGGAAATTGAAAAGGGCAAGAGGTTCCAGATTCGTTTCACAACTACCAATAGTTCTCCTCAGTCTTTTCGTGGATCCTTGAAGCTG
>JAKLQB010000100.1 GCA_022013615.1 Desulfobacterales bacterium
AGAAGGCTCGGGCGTCGGGTTAGCAGCCGTAAAGGCCATTGTGGAAGGTCATGGAGGACAAATCCGTGTGGAAAGCGAGTTAGGTCAAGGATCAACTTTTACTGTGGTTCTGCCAAAGGCGGGCAAACTGGAGAATAGACAAAAGATGAATCAACACCCGCCTGTCTAAACATGGTTTGCGATCCCACTCATATCCTCATTACTATTCTCAGAAATCATAGACTGCAGACTCTGTAGCAATTTCTGTATTTGGAAACACACTTTGGGCATCACGAAGAATAACTGTAAGATCTTGATCACTTCGGTCCGGATCATGATGGATAAGATATAGGTTTTCCACATTTGCCTTTCTTGCTGTCAAGGCAGCCTCTTCCCAGGAGCTGTGTCCCCAGCCTGCCTTCGAACCTTGCTTTTCCTCAGGAGTGTATTGGGCATCATGGATTAGTACCGTTGTCCCCCGGACGAACTCCACTACAGACTCACTCAGGCCTTCGGCAGGATGTTCATGGTCCGTGATGAAACAGAGTGAACCTTGGGGACAATCAAACCGGTATCCGAGAGCACCACTTGGATGAGTTAAACGAACCGTGCGGATAACTGAACCGGGAAATATCTCTATTTCCAAGCCGGGCTGAACCTCGCTGAAAGTTACGATCCCTTCAAGAGCATCAAGGTGTAAGGGGAAATATGGCGGCTCCATTTGCTCACTGAGAAGTTCTTGGATCGATGACCCTTTCTTCTGTTCTGCATAGATGTTGAAACGGTTCTCTTCCCGGAATGCGGCGCCGAAAAAGGGGAGACCTTGAATGTGGTCCCAGTGATAGTGTGTTAGAAATACACTCCCCTTCCAGCGGGACCGCTCTTCGTCCTCAAGGTAATTCCCCAATTGCCGGATGCCAGTCCCCGCATCAAAGATAAGGATGTAATCATCGAGACGAAGGCTTGCGCAGGTGGTGTTCCCGCCTACTTTGACAGTATGAGGCCCTGGCACGGGAATCGAACCGCGTACGCCCCAAAATTGGAGTTCCATTTTTTTTGTTCCTTTCGCCCGTTTCAGTTACATGGGGCACCATATTCTTAAGCCCGACGTCCGATTCATCGCAGATCGAATTCCATAAAATTTCATTCCCTTAAGTGAAAGCTATTGAATTTCATAACGTTTTCTTGCTTCTTTCTCTATCTTCTGGATATCGAGTCCTAAATCAATTGTTGGAGAGATAAGCCTCGTAATCGTTTTGGAGGACCTTTTTCCGGGAGTTGTCGGTGCATAAATGCGCAAAACCCCGGCCACTTTTATACCTTCAAATTCGGCAAAATTTTCGGTGGAACTGAATTCATCTTTTTTAAGTTTTGTTTCCTGGAGAAGATCTCTTGTGGCTTCTTCTAAAGAGAAGGTCGCAAATTCCCCGAATTTGCCAATTCCTAAAATTCGGGTGATACCAGTAAGTGCTTTCTCTCTGTATCTGGTGCTGTGACAAACAACAATGTAAGGGGCATAAAGAATTGATCTATTTTTACCCATTACAGATCTTTGGGTATCATCCAGTCTTTTGATAAATGACCTTTCTTGATCTTTGCTTAATCCAAACTCCGCCATGCAATAGGCATAGTACATTGGCGGTTCTATTAGTCCAACAGATATACACGAGCTAAGCCTAGTTCGGGCTCCGTAGGGTCCTTTTATATAAGTGGGGCAGTGGCTGTAGGTGATGTCATTCGAAGATAATTTGAACGCTGCGCTATTTTTCACTCTCTTTTTCCTTTTCATGGCTGCATTCTTGTACGTAAAAATCCTTCTTGCGGCTTTGGAGAAGAAACCACTGTCAAGATTAATAGCTGTTACCATGCCATCGGGATAGAGCAAGGTTGCATTATCAAAATGCATGGCTGACCTGATTTTTCTTCTAAACTCCTTGGTTTCGATTTTGCTATATGATTCGTAATTTATTGGCTTCTCATCAACATCCCCGTATATCAAACCTCCAGGTATAAATAGGGCACCCTTATTGTCAAACGCGCCCGTGGCCCCTTCGTCTTCAACTTTTGGTAAACGCCCCTTTACTTTCAGGCTAAGCATTTTCCAGAGGGTGTCAGCCCTAATTGTAATGATCTCCCGCATCAAAACATTTCCGATTATATCTTTTTTAGTGACCATGGCGTCTCATTTTTTTAACTTTTTCTTTTACTTTCTTTAATAAGCAAATGGTGCTCGGAACCCCCTCTCACCATCTTTGCGCCACATTCTGGGCATCTTTTTTCATTGCAAGGGACACCTCGTTGATGGGGCATCTTCATATCGCATTTGGGACAAACACAGTTTCCTCCAGACCCCATTTCATGTTTTCGTTTTAAGGTCATGTTTAGTCGTCCTCCAATTCATTTTTTGGTTTAAGATGAATTCTTGGAATTCCTCCTTAAATGAAAATGATTTTAACTGATTTCGGATAATTACAAAATAGTTTTTATGCATCAAAGAGTTCAAGTCATCTTTTAGATTGACCAGACATCCTTGCCCCGAGACCTTGCTGCTAAATTTTCTGTTGGGTGGTCGCCACTGTTCAGATGTCTCTTGGTTTCAGGTTGGGCAACGGTTCCCACGTGATGAAAGGGGTTATCCGGCGCTTGAATCGGCCCAGATCATCGTAGTACATGACATCGAACACGTCTTGATCTTGGCCGAAATGCTGGTTGGCCCTGTGCAGGGAGGCGTAAGACGGAATGATTCCGATGTTGTC
>JAKLQB010000906.1 GCA_022013615.1 Desulfobacterales bacterium
AGATATTAGGATGCCTATAGTACTGCCTCATCGAAAGGTGCGTGTAGTCACAAGAAAAAAATTAGTGGAAAGACGAAAACTGTCTTAAATTCCATAGGTTATGGCTATTATCATTGCCTTTTCTGGGGGTGAACATTTGTTAAAGGTTCAAACTCATATGGACAAATTCTCGAAGTCAACATTCGTTGCTCTCATCGTTGGATTACTTCTCTGCGTATTTTCGGCATCTAGTCCAGGCGAAGAAGGCAGGATTGAATTAAAATTCGATGATCGATTCGTCTCCGCCAATATAGAAAATGTTCCCCTTAGAATAATCCTCGACAAAATAAAGAGAGAGAAGGGTCTCTGGTATAAACTGGATGGATCCTTGTCTGAGAAAAGGGTGTCGGTTCATTTTGTGGATCTTCCCCTTCCGGATGCCCTCAAACGAATACTTTCCAGAATAGATTATAGCCTAATGTTTAATTCTAATGATGATTTGGTGGGGGTGTTTATCTTCGGAAAGGGAGCCAAGGACGGATATCAACAGAAAGATTCCCGCCCTCCCGTAACGGTAACAACAGAAAGGAAAATGGTTAGAGACGAGAGAAAAGGCTCTCGCCCTCCCACTAGTGGTAAAATAAGGAAAAAAGCGGTTAAAGAAGAATTAAGCCCCGAAGAAGATGATGAGGATGAAGAAGACAAAGAAGACAAAGAGGATAAAGAGGATAAAGAGGATGAAGATATTCATAAGGAGTAGAGGGGGACCAAATGCATTTCCATGTGTATCAAACCGTCATGATTTGTTTGGCAACTGCCGGTTTGGCTCTCTAACTGTCTTGAACAGCGCGGTGTTGCGTCGATGTTTTCTTCTCTGACTTGGAACCGAAATTATATGATATCTGTAGTCGAGTGATATTTAGCCTTTTGGCAAGATATCTCAAGTGAAAGTGAGTTGTTATGGGTAATTATTCACCAGAACAGGTTTCCTCCATTATCAAAGGCTATGAGCTATTAGATAATAACGGGGACCTTTCTACTCTTCTCAGTGAGATATCCCGTTGCGATAAGTGCTCCCGCGAATATAGCGAGGATAGGGCTGACATGCCGATAAATTGCCTTGTAAGACCACTTCCTCTTGCAAAGCTCGCAAAGGAGGATGGGTTTTGTAATTATGGAAAACAAATCAGTAAAGAGGACTCATCCTTAAGAGAGCTCTTTCAGGAAAATCTTAAGGTCAAAACTGTTCTTAAAAAACTCGGATCTGGAAAGTTTGCGATAGGGATAAATCCTTGGCTAGATCGCTGCATGCTTTTTAAAAAAAAGAAGAAAACTAAACTGATGATCATCGGAATTGATTACAAACATTTTCCAGTCTTTCATAAACAAAAAAAGAATCAAAATTTTCCGATAGATAGTTACCAAACTAAAAACAACATTTGGGGTCCGACTTGGCAAAACTTCTGGAAAAACTTGTTGAAGCAAAAAGACTACGAAGAACATGCAGTGAATGATTTTCTAAAGCGAAATGGTGTCTTTATCACTAATTCAATGCTTTGCTTCGGCGGAAGCCATGCCTCACAATCTCACTTCTACGGGTACCTTGAATGTTGCAGAAGCCACATCGCGAAGCTTGTAAAGATTGTTAAGCCCAAAATAATAGTTTCATTTGGACAGTATGGATGCAGAAACGTCGCTTCTATGATGCTTCAAGGGGGTAATGAAAATTCGGCGTTACAAGAACTGTCAAAGTCAAATTGCACCTTAAAGATAATGAACTCAATAGCCGCTCGTAAAGCCTATAGAGAAGGAATAAAAGTAAAGTATGACTCAAGAACTATGACATTTTGGCCTGTGTATCAGCCTGCATATGCCAATATGCACAAATATAAAGGAGAATATTCAACACTGAGGCGGTTATTAGGTCTGACGTAAGGAGTAACAAATTTGAAAAAAACACAGGCCGCCCAAAAGATGCTACGTATCGTGTTTGAATCCTCCGTTCCCTAAAGGCTCTTTTTGGGGTCTGAATCTTTGATCCGAAGGTTTGAATATTTGCTATGAAAACCAAGATATCAGACACCTGAAATCGTGAGATAGGCAGAGCATATATGCAATTATTTAGTCATTTCAGATAGTTGTTTCTCTGGCAAGATATCTGACTTAAGAAAAGGAAAGATTTCGATTAGCAGATGCATACTGAAGTTTCGGAAGATTCCAGTATTTGGCAAGAAAAATAAAATAAGGGAGATTGTGAACATGGAGCTTAGGAAATATTTATCATCAATAGGCCAATGGCCACCGCACTGGTGTGCTTTTTATAGTGAATGTGATAATCTTGCATCCGATGAGAAACCAGAGAAACTTAAATCGGTTGAAGCGTCCAAAGATGAAAAGGCCATAAGAATAATTGCTGAGTATGAGGGCAACGATTTCAGTGCAGTAATAACTATTGAAGATTTGAATATCTGGTCAAAAACATTCAAGCTTTTAGATAAAAATATAGGTATAAAGATAAAGGAGATAGGTTCACTGGATATATAAATATCTTAGATATTAGAAAAGATTGGCAAGAATAATAAGGTGGGGTGATATGAAAATGGTACTTTTGTTCATATGCCTAATGGGATTTACTATCCCAAGCGTAAGCAAGGCCGGAGTCGAAGACTTAATTAGTAGGGAAGGCTTATCTTCAGGCGGCGCTGCTGCGTTTTTAAAAGGGGTTGCAAAGGCTAAAGAGAGAGCACGACAGGAGAGGCGTCAAGAAGAGGAGCGTGCATTGTTGATATGGGAGTCCTTATTGGAACAAGGTTGGAAACCAGCCCCACAAGACTCCTGTACTTACTGGTTCCCGGGCTTGGGAATGGGATTAAGTCCTCCGGAAACGCAGTAGTAAACGCTTGAGCCACGGGTTATTGTGCTAATTGCTATGTATGACAGAAATTTCAATCCTAACTTTTTTACAGATATCACGAAATCCGCCAGAGTTCAAGATATACCAATTATCAAAGGCCCATTACCAAGAAAGAGAGTTATAATTCAGAGGAGGGATCAATGAGATCAATATTTTTTTATCCTGTACACTTATTGCCGTTATCTGGGTTATAAGCTGTGCTGGTATGAACTCTCAGATTGAATTAGAAAAGTCAGGGATTCAATATTCAAAACCACAAACATCAACCCAACTAATTAAAGGTGAAAAAGTCGAATACGAATTGTGGTTTAATAAAAACAAATGGAAGGTTCTCGATCGTGACAACCCTAAATATAAAATCATTAAAGAAGAAATGAAGAAAAACAATATCCATGTTAGTCATGTGCTAAACGATATCTTTGATGAAATACGGTTTATGATACAAGAGAGCCGACTGCCCAGCTCCCTTGAAAAACTTTATAACTTTAACTCAAAATCAATAAGAATTGCAGGAGGTCATATAATCAGTACAGATATAAGAATGGTTAATGGCAATGATGTTTTGTATATAAAATTTGGTTTAACAATAGATTCGATGAATTGGATATATTTGAATTATTATTTCTCAAATAAAACTGGCACTATAAGAATTGTGGCTGGAACGATAGTAGGCTTATTTGCAGAACATGAGTCGGATATGATCGATTTATTAAATGGCCTTGCAGATTCTAATTCGGAATTACATCCAACAATCAGTTCACAAATAGAAACAAAATATGATGGAGCGTGGATCGGCAAGGCGATAAGTACATCTTCAGTAGATATTAAAGGGAATAGATGCGGAGAAGCCTCATTAAGTATGTACATAAATAATTCTCAGATAAAAGGAACAGCCATCGATTCATGGGGTAATACCCATAAAATTACTGGTTCTATAGACATTAATGGGAGAGTAAACGCAGGCATAGCTATTGGTAGTATTAATTTTTCCACTTTCACAGGAACGGGCTCTGTCGATTCTGCAAGCGGGATATGGCAGGATAAGTATCAATGTTATGGAACATGGAACGCAAAAAAAACACTTGATAAGAAGGAAGATCAAAAGGAGGACGACATCGAAAAGAAACTGAGGAAACTCAATGAACTCTTGGAAAAGGGATTAATTAATCAGGACGACTATGATAAGAAGAAAGCGGATCTGTTAGAAAAACTATGATCCATATCTTCTATTAAGTTTAAAAGTGCCATTTTCGGTTAGGCTTCCAGTTGGTGTATCTGCTATATATCTGGCATTTTGAAGTTGGTTCAAAAGTTGTGATATTGCCATTTTTTCGCTTAGGCTTGCTACCTGCCTTAACAGGACACGTTGTTGCATCAAAGTTTTCTTCCGCGAATTGGAGCCACAATTATATGATATCTGTAGTCGAGTGATATTTGG
>JAKLQB010000907.1 GCA_022013615.1 Desulfobacterales bacterium
AAGATTTGCCTGGGTAAAGCTTCTATCTTCGGTGAAGAGATCCAGAAGATCAGGAAGATTATAGAATCAGATGATTTCAGACAGGGGCACGGAAAACTGGAGAAGGCCGATATGGTTGATCCTTATCTCCGCTACCTGGTGAAAAATATTGTGCCCGGTCCAGTCAAAAGAAGAGTCGTTGTGGATGCCGGTAATGGAGCCGGCGGTCCGGTGGGCTGCGATGTCTACAGGCGGATCGGCTTTGACGTTATTCCCCTTTTTTGCGAACCGGACGGGAGATTTCCGAATCACCACCCTGATCCAACGCTCCCTGAAAACCTTGAGTCTCTGGTTTCCAGGGTGGCCGAGACCTCTGCTGACCTTGGAATTGCCTTTGATGGGGATGCGGATCGAATAGGTGTGGTAGATCAGGAGGGGAGTATTATCTGGGGAGACCAGTTGCTGATTATTTTTTCCCGGGATTTGCTCACGCGCCATCCGGGCGCTAAAATTATCGGGGAAGTAAAATGTTCACAGGTGCTGTACGACGATATCGAGAAACACGGTGGACAGCCCATCATGTGGAAGGCCGGTCATTCCCTTATCAAGAGCAAAATGAAAGAAGAGGGCGCGCTATTAGCCGGGGAGATGAGCGGGCACCTCTTTTTTTCCGAGCGGTACTTTGGTTATGATGATGCCATCTATGCGGGCGCCCGGCTTCTGGAGATCCTCTCTAAAACTGAGAGATCCCTGAAAGATCTTTTGGCTGATATACCGAGGATGGTGAACACCCCGGAAATCCGCATGGAGTGCCCTGACGACAAAAAATTTCAGGTGGTGGCTGAGTTGGTCGAGGAGTTCAAAAAAGATTATATGGTGATCGATGTGGATGGGGCCAGGGTGCTCTTTGATGAGGGCTGGGGTTTGGTAAGGGCCTCCAACACCCAACCGGTTTTAGTGCTCCGTTTTGAGGCGAAAGATGAAAACGGCCTTGAAAAAATCCGAAATGTTTTTATGGACAAGGTGAAAAGTCGATTGTAATAAGCGTGGTGGTGCTTGATTGACGGTCAGGTTCTATTTTTCTTTTGGTCGCCAGGAAGGTTGTTCCCGGGTAATCCCGCTGTAAGCGGGATTACCCGGGCTTATTGAGGGCTTACGTTCCCGGATTGCTATATGGTCTCCACTGCGAGGCCTGTCGGGGCTTCTGGCGCAGTAAAATCAAAGGGAGCGGACAATTTGGTCATATCTGATTCATTTCCTATGTGATCAACAGCTACAACACCGAGCTCCATATCACCTGCAACAATGGGAAATGAAGGAACACCATCAGGCAGAATAATCTCGGTAACATCACCAAGTTCAGCAAAATCACAATCGTAATTAACTTCTTTGCCTACTGCCCAATAGAGCTTGTAACCCGTCACTCCAGAAGCGTTTGACGGATTCCAGCTAACTTTTCTTTTTCGAACTCTTGCCATTTTTTTCTCCTCCTTGGTTGTAATGATGGTTGTAACAAAAGAATCTTGATGAGTCGTTTCCATTTCATGCAAGTCAAATCTTTTATCAATCTGCTCCATCAACAAAAATTTTACTCCAATTCCCTTAACATTGGTCCTGACAATTTTTCCAGTAATCTTGACATGTTTCTTGCAATTGGGGAGAGGAAAACTCATGGCAAGTTTCTGCCCGGCATACAAGGGCATTCGGGTTTCAATAAACACCCCGCCAGTACTTATGTTTTGAATGAAATCCTTGTAAGTTCTACCCTTTGTAGCGTAATCTACTACCATGAAGAAGGGTTTCCTGGCATGTTTTCTTCTCTCTTCTGCCAGTCTTTCCTCAAACTTCTCCAAGAAGTTTCCCTGCTCATATTCGGATGTATTCATGAACATTTCCACTTTGATTCGCCTTTTAATTCAGCCAACTATCTGAAATACAAGTACAACTAACGACTAACGACGGACCATGGACACTACCCAAATCTGCATTTAAGCAAAACATACCCTGATTGGTCCCTATAGTCAAAGACTATTTTTCCGTATAGCGGAGGCCGTATGGGGTTCAAAGATTGACCAGGTCATCTTCTTCTATCTGCCTGAGGATGCTCTTTGTGACAGCAAGAAATATCCACGCCGTTATGGTAAAAGACAAAGTGCCGGCAAGAATGGGGACCCAGAAACCAGACTGGAGGGGATGTTCGATGCCTACCCAGATGGATACAATTGAAACGAATGCGATACAGGCGGCTACCAGACCGCATGCGATGATGAGCCCCCATAACCATATCTTTCTCAATAATATGAATTGAGTCGGGATCATTAATTCACATTTTTCAATTTTTTACTCAGGAAGTCAACCTGGTGGTGCATATTTGGATCGATTTTCATCTTGTGTTCCACCAGCTCTGAGGCATAGACCACGGTGGAATGACTCCGGTTGATGGACCTGGCAATGGACTGGATGGTCTCCTCCGTATGCCTGCGACTCAGATACACATAGATGTTTCGAGGAGTTGCATGCACCTTTTTCCTTGATTTGGACCCAAGCATCCCCGGCTCAACCTTGTAATACCGGCAAACAAGCTCTCTTATCTCCTCCAGGCCGATGGAATCCTCCCTTGAAACCAGGCAGTTGACAACCTCTTTTGCCAGCTCAAGATCAATTCTCGCCTTCACCAGCTCGGCCCTCGCCTTAAGGCATTTAAGGGCACTTTCCATCTGACGTACGTCCCGTGTCAGGCGGCTTGCAAGGAACTGGATGATCTCGTCAGAGAGAATAAGGCCGTGCTCAGAGGCCTTTTTATTCAGTATCTTTATACGGGTTTCAAAATCAGGCCCTGAGATGGAGGTGACCAGACC
>JAKLQB010000908.1 GCA_022013615.1 Desulfobacterales bacterium
AAGCTTATCGATTTCTTCGAAATTTCTCAACAAAAAAGTACTACTTATTTAGGCATTTCCTGCCTGTCACCCTTATTGACACCTTTAATTTAACAATGTTACAAGTTATTTATATGTTGATGGGCGTCCCCCAGCCCTCTCGCTCCGCTAAGATAGAGTCAAAATCAGAGATGATTTGTGTCCGGTTTTTGATAATCTCCTGCTCCTGCCTGGCAATCCATGCCAGGTCTTGCACACTGAGCGCTCCTTTAGTTGCACATTCCTCCACCTCGTCCCGATCCAAAATGCTCAGTTGGCCGTCTGCATCGATCCAGATATCCAGGAGCAGGTCCAGGTATTCCACCCGGTCTTCCGACACCACTTGATCCCTGCAGATGTGGAAGAGGTGTCCTCTCAGCTCATTGGCCGGTCCAAGCATCCTCCAGAGAACGTATCCGCCCCCGGCCCTGTAATATGCATAGGTCGTGGACCCGACCTCGAACGTGACAGAAGCCACCCGGCCGGGCTGTTCGCTCACGTATCTTAATACGACATAACCGCTGTCCCGCTTGAACAACTCGCAAAGGTAGGATTCATCAGGTTTGTTTAAATGACGCTTTATCTCTAAGATTTTCATCTCCTATCCTTGAATAACTGAAGTTTTCGCTCTTCAACAAACATGGCGAAAAAGGCGGCTCTTAACCATGTCGCATGAGTCTCTGGACGACCTTAGATCGATTTAGCCCTCTTGGCGGTGCTACGCGAGAGCTTCACCGCACATGGTACAGGTCTCGCCGTTGGTACTCAGGCTCACCCTCTCCCTGGCCCAGTCCGGATCTATAGCCTCTGATAACACCCCGTCCCAGTTAAGATCCCGGCGATAGATGGATATCTGCCGATCACTCTCTATCCCGCTGCACGGCCGGCTGGTGCCGATATTGGCATTGACCTTAGTTTGAAGCCCTTCTCCAATGGCCATGATTTGCTCAAACTGACGCCCCTTATTTTTTGGAATCACCGTCCGGCCAGAGGCGATAAGCTCCCGGATCTTCTCCGCACTCACGCCTTCTGCAACAGCGGCCTCCTCCATCTCGGGACTGACCTTGCCCATCCTTGCTATCTCAAGCTGTGTCATCTTACTTACCTCCGCACAAAAAAAGGCTGCTCTCATTGAGAACAGCCTCAGGTGATCCCTTAATTTTAAGCCGATTCCTACGCCAGTATTACCCGGATCAGGTTCAGGAGTGTTATCTCAGCCTTAACAGGCACCCCCTCGGCTGCTCATTATCCTCGATTTTGCTTTTCTAGTTTATCATATGAAGCTATAGAGAGTCAAGTCCTCGTTGTTCTCGTCGCTGATTCCCCAACGGCACTCCCGGGGCACAAAAGTCAATGATTGTTGCCAACTGCCTGGGGAGCTTGCGCGTGCTTCCCATGGCGTTTTCAGCAGCAACGATGGCTATGGAGGAGGATGGCGCAGGAACTAGGGTCAACTTTTGAAATATGAGATACAGGGGCCCGAACTCGCAAATTTCGTCTTATCCTCCTGCCACTACGGGTAGAAGGGTAATTTCATCGCCCTCTTTCAGCTCGGTATTGAGAGGATTTAGGACGTTCAAATAAGACTGGCCATTCAAGAGGATCAAATTGGACCTTTTTATCTCTTTGGTCTGCGGATCAAATACCATCTCATCAAATTTCTTTCCGTACCGACTGGATAACAACATCAATGCATCCCTGAGCGTAGCTTTTTCTCTCTCAAGTTCTAAGAGAAACTGATTGCCTATCAGCGCCTTAAATTTCAAGTATCCAGTGACTTTGATTAACATCTTTGGTTCTTATTCTCGAGAGCGACCCCTTTTTTCTGACAATAGTCACCTCCCGATAAAAGGAGCGTAAACCCTTTGACCTGCGAAATGGGGGACGGTCATAGGAAAATAAGTAACTTGACATGATGAAGGTGATGTGGTAGGAAATACACATGCCCAGATTAGCCCGATTGGACGCACCCGGCG
>JAKLQB010000909.1 GCA_022013615.1 Desulfobacterales bacterium
GGAGCCACACTGGATGATGCTTGTCAGCCTGATAGCCATTGCGGTGGTACTTGTCGTTAAACCCTCGGGACTCTTCAGTCATCAAAAGGAGCTTGAAGAGAGAATTTAAAGAACATTCATTTTTGATTCCATGAAAAGACGCAAGGAAAGAATAGACCGCGGCATAAAGGCACGCTCCGAAGATATCTTTGCACTTTCTTCCTATCGGGAAATGCTTTATCTTCTTGTGCCGAGGGCCATCCCGGTAGTGGGCCTTCTGGGTGTCGCTCCTTTTTTGAGTCCCTACTGGCAGGAAGTCTTCATTTCTACGGCAGTCTACGCGCTCCTTGCCATCAGCTGGGACCTGCTCATTTCAGCGGGTCTGGTTTCATTGGGCCAATCCCTTTTTTATGGAATCGGATCTTATATAGCAGGCGCCCTGAACTACTACTGGGGCTGGTCTCCGCTGTTTACAATACCGGTTGCAACGGTTGGGGGCGGGCTCTTGTGCACGGTCATGTTCCTTCCCGTACTAAGGTTGCGGGGCATCTATTTTGCCATGGTGACGTTGGTCCTTCCTCTCATGCTTATGAGACTTGTGGAAGCCACCCGGATACTTGGTGGCACAGAGGGGCTCACAGGTCTTACCCCTTTTCCCAACCCGTTGATGTCTCTTTATATAATTCAGATTGCACTTTTGATGGCCCTATTTGGCTTCCGGAGAATTATTAATTCTGACTATGGCCTGATCGTGAGGGGAATTAACGATAATGACCGCTCCGTGATGAGTGCAGGGATTAACATCTATTGGTACAAGACACAGGTCCTTTTTCTGGGGGCCTCGGTGGGTTCTTTTGCTGGCGCATTCGGGACTCACGTGGATATGTTTGCAGGCATGCCCGGTTTTGCCCTTGATTACTCCCTTTTGCCAGTTGCAGCGGCTGTTGTGGGAGGCATGGGAACCTTTGCAGGGCCCATGATCGGGGCATTTATCCTGGTGCCTTTGTCAGAGATACTTCGCGCCCTCGGTGCCCTAAGGATCGTTTTCTACGGGCTATTCCTTGTCATTTTTGTGGTTGGTTTGCCCGAAGGGCTCTTCCCCTATATGCAGAGAAAGTACCATCAATTTGAAAGATGGGTACATGTGGAATGAATGACACAATCCCCCTTCTCAAGGTCTCCGATGTCAGCAAGTCTTTTGGCGGGGTTACCGCCGTATCCTCTGTGAGTTTTAAACTCAAAGGGGGCGAACTGTTAGGGATTATAGGCCCTAACGGCTCGGGGAAGACCACCCTGGTGAACCTCGTAACCGGCTTTGTAAAGCCAGACACAGGAAGAATCGAATACAGTGGTAAAAACATCACGGGATGGGCTCCTTACAAGATCGTGAGCCTGGGTATTGCCAGGACCTTTCAGATGGTGAGGCCCTTTTACCGGCTTCCGGCCTTCAAAAACCTGATTGTTCCGCTTTACTCCCCAAGGGTAAAGAAACTGACGGGTGGCAAATATGGGGACCGAGACGCAGTGGCCCTTGATCTCTTAGAAGAAGTGGGGTTTGAACGGGATGCCCATGTATCCTACAAGGTTGCCGGTTCACTTCCACAGGGCTACTTGAAAAGGCTTGAGCTTGCCAAATGCATGGCCCTGAGGCCCGATCTGGTCATATTAGATGAGCTCTTTTCAGGCCTGAGTCTTGCAGAAGTGGCAAGCATTGTACCAATTATTGAAAAACTCAGGTTCCAGGGAAAAACCATCGTCATGATTGAGCACCGGCTCAAGGAATTGTTTCGCATTGCGGACCGGGTGATGGTCCTGAACTATGGTAAAAAGATCGCGGAAGGATCAGGAAAAGAGGTTATGGAAAACGAATCTGTCAAAAAAGCCTATTTGGGAAGTGAGACGGAGTGAGATCGGAGGTTTGGAGTCAGAGGTCAGAGAGCAGAATGGCAGAGGGTAAGATTGGTTACGTGAATTATGAGGTTTTTGTATGCTGAGTGTTAGCAACCTGATGGTCTTTTTTGAAAATGCCTTAGCCCTGAACGATTTCAGCATGGAGGTTAGGGAAGGCCAGATTGTTGGGATCGTCGGTTCAAACAGCGCCGGCAAAACAACACTGATGAACACCCTTTCAGGCCTTATTATTGACATGCGAATCAAAGAAAAACGAAGAGGCGGCGAAAGGATTACCGTCTATGGCAAAATAATTTATAATGGGGAGGATATCACAGAGACCAGGCCTAATGACAGAGTAAAGAAAGGAATTGTTCTGTGTCGCGAGAGGCACCCCATTTTCCCTGAAAGCAACGTGCTTGAAAACCTCAAGATTGCTGGCTACCTGATAAAAACCTCCCATGTCCGAGAAATGATTGACTATGTTTTTAACCTCTTTCCTGCACTCGTGGGTTTAAAATCCAGAAAGGCGGGTTTTTTAAGCGGCGGGGAACAGCAAATGCTGGCCATTGGAATGGCCTTGGTGGCCAGACCAACCCTTCTTCTGCTCGATGAACCCCTTCTGGGTCTTAGTCCCATGATGCAAACCCTGCTCGTCGACGCTGTCAAGGGCCTCAAAAGCGAATCAAACATTACGGTTCTTCTAAGCGAACAGTTCGCCAGACCAGTTCTGCCTATGATAGATTATGGCTATGTTCTTGAAAATGGGATGTTAACGCTAACCGGTACAGGCCAGGAACTCATGGATAATCCTGAGATAAAGTCTGCCTATTTTGGGGTATGAACGGAAACAGGCGCAAGGCATAAGGCACAAGGTGAAAGCCATGGGATTTGAAACAACTAAATCCTTGCGCCCTGCGCCTTGAACCTTAAGCCAATGGTAGTAAAATATTCCGGGAGCCTCATAAGAAAAAGAGACATAAGTGATGACCCAAAAAATCCCTTTTGAAAACATATACAACGCCTTTTCTACAGCAGCGACAAAATTTGGCAACAATACCGCCATCGTCTATCTGGGCACACGCTTCAGTTACAACAGAATACTTAAGCTTGCTGAGAATTTCGCATCCTCTTTAAGGGATGAGGGTGTTCAGGAAGGGGACAGGGTGATCATGTATATCCCCAATAGTGTCCAGTGGGTTATTGCCTGGCTGGGTATTCAGAGGGCAGGGGCTGAGGCCGTTCCCATCACGCCGATCTATACGGCCCATGATCTCCAGTATATTGCAAACGACAGTGGAGCAAAATATGTCATCTGCTCCGATGCAAACTATGGGTATGTCAAACAGGCATTCGAGGAAACAGGGCTAAAAAAGGCCATTGTGACCAAGCTATCGGATCTCCTGCCATGGTGGAAGAGGCTGTTTGGCTGGGCCTTTGACAAGGTGCCGAAGGGAAAGATTTCAAAGGACGAGACTACCCTTTCTTTTAAAAAAATGGTATATGCCTTTGATCGGCATTCCCTACTTCCCCCCGTGAAAAAAGAAGAGACCGACACAGCGGAGGTCCTTTATACCGGCGGCACAACCAAGTTCCCCAAAGGCGTCCCCATTTCACATGGCCTGTACTTGGAATCGGCACTTGAACAGATCACCGTATGCGATCCTCTTTTCCCTGGATCTGAGAATGTTGTTATTGGTTCTGCGCCTCTCTTTCATATCCTGGGACAAACTACGGCCTTGAGTGTCCTTTTGGTGGGTGGATCAATTGTTCTGATGCCCAAGGTTAACCTGGATGCAATTTTTGATTCTGTGCAACGGTTCAAGGCCAAGACTCTGATCGGGGTTCCCACGCTTTACAGGATGATCCTTGAACATGATAGGATCGACCTATACGATCTGAGCTCACTTGAGTATTGCTTTAATGGCGGGGATGTCCTGCCAGTGGAGATCAATGAGCGATGGCGAAAAAAGTTTGGCAAACCGATTTATCAGGGTTATGGCGCGACCGAGACATGCGGGGGCGTTTCCATGTGTCCCACGGATGAGGAAAGCCCCTTAAAGAGCATTGGCAAAGTTGTTCCCAGCAAGAAAATCAAGATCGTCGACCCAAAGACGCTGGCACCTGTTCCTTTGAATAAGCCTGGTGAACTTCTTGTCCATTCCAAAAGAATGGTAAAGGAATATTGGAACAAGCCCGAGGAGACGGCAGAGGCCTTTGTGGAAATGGACGGCCTGCGGTATTACAAAACAGCAGACATTGTCTCCATGGATGAGGCGGGACACATGTATTTTATTGACCGGACCGTGGACACCATAAAGCACAAGGGATA
>JAKLQB010000910.1 GCA_022013615.1 Desulfobacterales bacterium
CTTTGTGAACCTTCAACATAATCATTGTAGAATCTTCTATAGATTTATTAAAAACAGACAAAAGAATTTCTACAACAAACTCCATGCTTGTATAGTCATCATTATGCAGCAGCACTTTATACATTGAAGGCTCCTTAACTTCCTCCTCCGTTGCAGAATCTACTGTTTCTTCATAATCAGATTTATATAAGCTCATTTAACAACCTCTCAGGGATCGGGTGCCTGGGATCATTGACCATAAGCGCTAAGTTGTTTTAAAAGATGAACATCCAGCATCGAACATTGAACGTCGAACATCGAATAATGATGTCGCTTCGCTCCTCAAATTATTTCTGTTTCTTTTCAGCCGTTTTGATACTCGTAACGAAAATCTTAATTAATTCGTCTGTTTCCTGTAAAATATCATCTAATAGTTCAGGTTTTTTAATTAATGGTACACGCTGAATAAGTTTTAGCCATCTCTGAGTTTCCCTAAGTTCCTTTAATGAGATACGAAGCTTATGGATAAAGTCCTTTGGGGACTCCGCTGCCTGAGCTTCACCATGGTTTGGATAAGGTGAAGTTCCCGATCTTAATAATTGGCCCGCAACATGGTTGCCTGTTCTGGTTTTTGGTAGCTGTTCAACGATCTTTATGATTCGCACCGAATACTCGAGCAGCCTTTCTTCCAGATCATATGTCTGTTTCTTCATCTTTTCCCATTCAACGTTCGATGTTGGACGTTCGGTGTTCGATGTTCATTTTTTTTCATTGCCTCCTGGGTAAAAACAACGTAGAGTTTATGATCGCTATTCCCTGCTCAAAGTGCGGAATCTCCGACTTGATCTTGAATCCCGCTGTAATCGGGAGACATTTTGAAACTGCCTCAGTTTTTGTTGAAAGAAATCCAAATGCCAAAGCTCCCCAGTGAAATAGGAGGCATTTCACGAGGCCCCGATGGCGGGATCTCCGCCATAATACCGGCGGACAAGTTCGTTTCACTACGACAGGCAAATTACAAATGAATGTCAAAATCTCGATAGCAAATTCTTAGCAAAACCTATCATAGCATCCACTCCTTTTATCGCAAAAACAATGCCCGCAGCGGATGCCAGAAAGCCTGCAGTCACAGAGGTAAGGGCCAATACCTTTTTTATTTTAATGCTCCTTAATTCTTTTACTGTATATCTAATGGGCATGCTCATCAGCACAGGTAACTGTAGACCGTTTTCCACTTCCTCAGGCGTCTTAAATGATGTGTCCATGGTCTCTATCAGAAAGGCCAGGCCCCCTCCCAGGCCAAGCCCCAAAGCCAGAGTCAACAGAATCATTTTCTTAAGATCAGGCTCAACCGGACGGGTGGGGATCTTGGCAGGGTCAACGATTTTAAACTGTTCGCCCTTTTGCTTTCTCTCCATACTCACAGCCATTTCGGCTTCCAGTTTTCTGTTCAACAGTGAGTTGTACAGCTCGTTGAGGTTGTGATAGTCACGGTTCAGGGTGAGCAACTCCTGTTCCCTTTTTGGTGTATCCTCCACCTTTTTCTCGTACCATTTTACCTGGGATCGGATTTTTTTTATTTCGGCCTTATGGCTTTCTATTTCCAGGGTAATATCCTGGAGTTGACTCCTCAATGCCTGGACCTCCCTGGAAACGGGGATGCTTCTTTCCGGGGAATCGGCCGTTTTCCCTCCTCTTTGCGTCTCCAGACTGGCGATCATTTCCTTCAGCCGGATTACATCCGGATGATTCTGAGTATATTTTGCCTCAAGCGATGCAAGTTCATTTCTGAGTGATGGAATATCCTTAGGCTCGTTGCCTTGAGTGCCAGAAGGCACGAGTAATCCTGCTCCAACCTTTTCCTGCTCTACAATCTGTGCCTGAAGGGAAACCTTCCTGTTTTCAGCATCCCTCAGATTACTGTTGAGTTGATCTTGTTGCTGCTGGAGCCTTTCCAGAATACTTAGATTTGCCTGAAGCTGTTCCGGAAGCCCCCCCATATTGCGCTCCCGGTACTGCTTTAACTCCTCTTCCTTTTCCATGAGCCGCTTCCTTACTGATTCGAGCTCATCAGAAATAAAAGAAGACGTTCCCATGGCCTGGGATTCCCTGTTTTTAAGGTGTTCTGCTATAAAATTAGAGGCCAGGGCGTTGGTCACTTCCATGACCTTTTTTGGCTCTCTGCCTCGGATGGAGATGGTAAAGGAATTGCTATCATCACTCCGCCTCCTGTCCCCGTAACTCACATCAATAGTGATCAGTTCTCTTAATAGCTTCACCTTATCGTCGAGCAGCATTTTAAGATCGAAGGCGAATAAATTATACTCCTGGATAATCTTTTCCAGATTAGTCCGGCTTGTGACCTGTTGAGTAATGGTTCTGAGCCTGTCTTCAACGGTCGCAGTGATAATCGTTCGTACAAAATCCTCCGGAACCCTCTGCGGCTGAACCAGTATCAGGGTCTTTGCCTCGTAAATTCTGGGGGCCTTCAGGCAATAAGCCAGCCCTGCCAAGAGCACGATGAGAAACGGAATAATGATCCACCATTTCCGCCGAAGAGCCATATCTATGTATTTTTTTATGTCAAATGCGTCCATTGCTTTTGTTGCCTGTTAACCGTTATCCGTTGACCGTTTTCTCTCAATCGAGGTGCTATTCTGCCTTCTGCCTTCTGCCTACTGTCTTCTGCTCTTTACCTCTTTCACTTTCTCCTGCCTACTGCCTTCTCCCTACTCCCTACTGCATACTGTCTTCTGTCTCTGCGCATTTACCACCTGAACAGCCGGCTGGCGGTTAACCTGAGCATTACTTGATTGACTGTATAGCCCAACTCATCCACTTCATAATCCCTGTCGGTATAGGTATAGTCTAACGAAAGGGAATACCAGCGCAGAAACTCCCACACCAGCCCACAGTTTCCTGTCCATGTTTGCCATTTTCTTTCCTCTTCACCTTCGTTCCGCCTGTAGAAAAGGCCCGCGTAGCCACGAAGAGGCTCCAGAAGCTGATATTCAATCGCTGCGTTGGCTCTCCAAAAACGTGTAATGCCCTGTCCTGGCTCGTCCAGGACCAACTCATCCACGCCGCTTTCTGCGCCGACTGTGAAACTGCCCCGGGCAAATGTTTTCGTTAGGGAGCCCTCATACGAGGGGGCAGATTTATCTTTAGAGTATTCGTTTTTCTGGACAATATAACCGCCTGCCAGGGTCACGGATAGATCCGGGGAAAAGGCATGCTCAAGGCCCATTGATCCCTCGTGGAGGGCATAGTCTTCGGTCACCCCATCAAATTCACGTGTTGTATAATCATACCGCACTGACCCTGTGGTATGTGGCGTGAACCGATAGAGGTAGCGTATCTCTGCCCAGTTGCCGGTATAGTCATCTCTGGGCTCAAAATCATCTTTCCGGCGGAAGTCGGCTTTTTCCAATTCATAATTGAGTTCAATTCCATTTTTTATATTAAACCAATATGCGAGCGTGGCAAAAGGGGTCTGGAGCATCCTGTCGTCAGGGATGCGGAAGTCATCC
>JAKLQB010000911.1 GCA_022013615.1 Desulfobacterales bacterium
ATCGAACAAAATCCCCCTCGATCCCCCTTTATTAAAGGGGGAAGCATAAGTCCTCCCCTTTTGTAAAGGGGAGATAGAGGGGATTTATTAGCACCTTTTGGCTCAATTAGGGTTTAAGATAGTTTTTTTGGACTATTTCTTGCCCAGTCTCCAGTTTCAATCATACGCGCGGCAATCTCCTTTAGAAACTTGGCTGCGGACATTGCCGTTATGCCAGATGGATCACGTTTTGGGTTAAACTCGACGATGTCCGCACCTACTATAGGTGCATTTATGCCCTGAATTATCTGAAGTACGTCGCGAGTTGATAGTCCTCCTGGTTCGTGGTGTGAGACACCGGGTGCGAATGCCGGGTCAAGTACGTCCATGTCAAGTGAAAGGTAAACCGGTCCTGTGAGATCCAAAACTGTATCAGATCGCCACTTTTGCATGTCTATCACTTCGACACCAAATCGTTCGGCCTGTGCGTGCTGGTGGGGATTCATAGTCCTGATCCCTATCTGAACCAAACGGCCTGCCAGGTTGTCTTCCATGATTCTTGCAAAAGGACAGGCATGGGAATAACGGTTTCCTTCGAACTCATCGTAGAGGTCGGGATGCGCATCAAGATGAAGCATACTAAGCTTGTCGTACTTTTTTCCATATGCCTTCAAAATCGGATAAGTTATGGCGTGATCTCCGCCAAGTGACAGAACTAAAACTTTTCGTTCAAGCAGATCTGTGATAGCTTTTTCGATTTGCTCGAATGTTGCGGCCCCAATAGACAGGTTCAAATCTCCGAGGTCATGAAAACGTGGCTCTGCCCCAAGATCAATTCCGCTTTCAGAACATAGATTCATGGAGCCTGAATTGAGAACCTCACGAATCCGGGGTGGTGTCGATGCCGGCCCTTTCATGAACGATGAGTTTTCTTCGTATGGCACGCCAAGGACAGTAACCATTCCAGGTTGGAGACGGTCGAATGATTCTATGGGATTCTTCATAGTAAAAGATTCAAATAGGCTGCCGTCCAATGTAGCTATGCACCGGCCTCAAATTCAAATGCCTCCCTGAGGGCCGTGATCCCATCCTCCACAGCCTCTTCATCTATAATCAGCGGTGGGCAGATTTTTATGGTGGCCCCTCCGGATCCCACTGGCGCAAAAAACATCAATCCCTTTTTGACTGCCCTATCTGTAATCCGATGGGCCATTTCGCCATCAGGTTCTATTGAACCTTTCTTTACAATATGTAATCCATATACCATTCCTCGACCATGGAGTGCTCCAATGATGTCCGGGTAATCGTCCTGTAATTTTTCCAGTGCATCACCGAGGAGTTTGCCTATAGATGCAGCATTTTCAAGCACACCGCCATCCAGGAGCAAACTAATGCTTGCAAGAGCCGCGGCGCAGCAGACCGGATTGCCAGTATGAGTGCTGGTCATGGAACCGGGTTCATACATATCCATAATCTCAGGACTTGCAATCACAGCAGATAGCGGCAAACAACTGCTGATTCCCTTTCCGCAGGCGATTATGTCCGGGTCAATCCCATAATGCTCAAATGCAAATAATTTGCCGGTTCGACCGAATGAGGACTGGACTTCATCAAAAATCAAAAGGGCACCATGGGCATCACACCACTTTCTCAGTTTATGAGCATATTCATCAGGAAGGAACCAGGCCCCGCTTCCCTGATAGGTTTCGCTAATCACGCCGGCAACATCGTCCGGGTTAACACCTTTTTCTTTCAAGGTCCTTTCGAACAGGGAGAAGGACTTATCTTTAAGCCGAAAATCACCGGGGAAGGGCACCTGATGGATGTCAGGGTCAGGATTTACAATCCAGTCCTTTAGTTCCGGGATTCCCCCAACCAACTGTGCGGCCAGTGTCCGTCCATGAAAGGCATTTTCGAAAGAAATAATAACATTTTTCTTCCTACCGCCCTTTCTCAAGCCGTGTGTCCTGGCCAATTTCAAAGCGCATTCAACTGCCTCACCCCCTGTGGCTAACAGGAATACCTTGTCCAGCCCAGGCGGAGAGATCTCTGCCAGCTTTTTGACTAACTCAGCCCGGACTTCACAGGGAAAAAGGTAGTTGTGAAGAAGAGGTCGCCTTATAAGTTCCATCATGGCATCCTGAACCTCTTGTCTGCCATGTCCGACATTGGCCACCAGCACACCTGAACTCATATCAAGCCATTTGTTACCATAAGGGTCATATACATTGATCCCCTCGGCCCGATCCCAAACAACCAGGGGTTGACCGCCCATGGATAGCGGTTCATATCGTTGCAGTTTCTCAATAGTGGGCAGTGATTCTGGAACTGGAATGGGAGTCACTATCCTTCTGAATTTCGTTTCAACTCTATCAACAACTTCCGGTTCCATGCTGAATAGTATTTCTCCCAATCTAAATCTCCTCTCTCCATAACGGCATAACAGCACAACGCGGTCCACCCAGGACTTTTGATAACTCATTTCCCTCTAACTCTATGACCTCAATACCATTCTCGCGTAACTCTTTATTAGTAGAAACATTCCTGCTCCAGGCAACTACTGTTCCGGGTTTGATAGTGAAAACATTACTGCCAACGCCCCACTGCTCTGCCTGGGATCTTATTGGATCTTCTCCGCCAACTTTAATTATGCGTATTGATTTTAATTCAAGCACCTTCTTAAATGCTTCAAAAAGGTTACCCTCCTTACCGGTTTTAATCGTGCCCCCATCAGCTTTCCACAGATGAAAAACATTTAGAGAGTCTTCTATATCCGGATAAAAAAGAAAGGCATCGTAATCTACCATGGTAAAGAATGTATCAACATGAACGTAGAATCCAAGATCTCCCTTTGTAAGTTTTTTATTATCGAATTGAAGAACAAGTACATCTGTAAGCTCTGACTGCTTCATCATATTTTGAGCGATGGTCAATATGGTTTGGGCATGCGTTCTCTCATTCAGGCCAATGAGTAAGACGGTTTTACTAAGGGGGAATACATTACCTCCTTCTAAAGGGGTAGTGTGTTCTTCCGAATTGCCATACCAGGTATCAT
>JAKLQB010000912.1 GCA_022013615.1 Desulfobacterales bacterium
AAATTCCATGTACCTCTGGGGTCTTACTGAATACAACACACTTCCCAACATGACCGAACTTTGTATTTTGGATCAGTCAAACAATGTCATTTACTCTACGCTTCCGCTCTCCTCATCATTTTCTGAAAGATTAATATTCAAAATGGATCATTCTTCCTTGGGCCAGTTCGAATGGAAATATGAGGACAAAGGATATCTGACGAGCTTTTGGTCTATTCCCCTGAAATTCGAGTTTCTTCATTTGAAATGGACAGTAGTTATGAGTGCATCGAAGGCCGACATTCTTGCCCCTATGGCCCAATTCAAAAAGATATTCCTTATTCTCGTTGTGCTATCTCTTTTGGTTGTCCTATTCCTCAGCGTTCACCAAATTCGAAAAACTACGCTTCCCCTAGAAAAACTCAAGAATGCAACCCAGCGTGTAGCCATGAGAGACTTCGATAATAGTGTTACGGTCACAAGCGGTGACGAGTTTGAGGAACTCGCAGTATCTTTCAATAACATGACAAAACAATTACAAAGACATTTTAGCACGTTAAACACAATGGCAGAGATCGACAGGGCAATCCTTTCATCCTTAGACACCGAGAAAATTGTTTTTACAGCTACCACTCGGATACAGCAGCTTTTCGGCTATGACCTAGTCAGTGCCATTTTACTTGATTGCAGAGGTCAGGGTTTGCCGCAGACATACATCTGCACTGGCAAGTCGGGTGCTGTCAAACTAGTTGATGACATTGAAATCCTGCCGGAGGACCTACAAAAAATTAATTACAACGAAAAGATGTTGTTAGTAAATGTGGAAGAACATCTTCCTCGCTTTCTTGTTCCCTTTGCCAGTAAAGGAATCAAATCATTTGTAGTGTTCCCCCTCCTCGTGAAAAAAAGGCTAGCGGGAGTATTCACCCTTGGTTCTTTTGATTCATCTATACCCAATCAGAAAGACCTATTCCAAGAACAGCGACTGGCTGATCAGATGGCGGTTGCGTTGTCAAATGCACAATTGCTCGAAGAGTTAAATGAGCTCAATATCGGCACCTTAACGGCACTTGCACGGGCTGTCGATGCTAAATCTGCCTGGACGGGGGGCCACAGCGAGAGGGTGACGGAAACGGCCTTAAAGATCGGTCAGGTTATGGGACTTACCCCCAATGAGCTCGATGATTTGCGGCGAGGGGGGTTGCTCCATGATATCGGCAAGATTGGTATCCCCGCTAAGATCCTTGATAAACCAGGTAAATTGACCGACGAAGAGTACAGAATCATAAAGGATCATCCGCGCATGGGAGTACGAATTATAGAGCCCATCGTCGCGTATCATCATATAACACCAATGGTTTTGCAGCATCATGAGCGATTTGACGGGAAAGGGTATCCTGATGGCCTCTCAGGAAAAGAAATCTGTTCAGGGGCTCGTATCTTGGCGGTAGCTGATGTCTATGATGCAATCCTTTCAGATAGGCCTTACCGCAAAGGAATGAAACTAGACCGCGTCATTGACATTATTGAACAAGAGGCTTGTAAGCAATTTGATCCTAATGTTGTATACGCTTTTTTGGAGGTCATAACACCAGAAAAGGGGAAATTGAAGGGTAATGGAAAAAAGAAACTGCACTTAGCCCAACGTCATACCGCAGTGAATTTCTCCGGTCAGGCTGGGAAGACTCTTCTAATGCGATGAACTGTCAATGCTGAACTTATTTGAAAACAGTTTCAGGCTTTCATTCTAATGTATGTTTATTAAGTGATATCAGGACGCGTGTGGCAGACATTTAGTTTTAAAATTACCTTTACTCGGAAACCTACAGCTAATGCTAGTTCAACCAGACGCTTGAGTTTCAAGAAACCAAGATTTGCCAGACCCAGATGTTACTAGGAGCGAAAAGGATGAAATCAAAAAGTATATTCTTAGCTCTCGCAATTCTCATTCCTTTTATAGGCTGTCATTCCAAGGAGTCTATAACTGTTTCGAGTGAATTAGCGGGGGTGTGGAAAACCTCTGCTCCAAAATATAAAGATTGCTTTTTCGAGTTGAACGAACACTTAATCATATTTGTAAGCGGGGATCTTTTAGAAAACATCGATGTTAACTTTATCTCAAAGATTGAGAGCACTCATAAGGAAAGACAAATTCTATACAGCATCTATTACGAGAATTTGGAAGACCAAGAATTCAAATTCTCTTTCTATTATGATCCATCGAACGGTGGTGTAATAAGATTTAAGAATCAGGAAAAAATTGAATGGAGGAAGGGAAATTATTCTGAATACTGAAATCTTGTGATTACAATCTCTTGCGACCAAGCATTTTTGCAGTTAAGCATGTAAGTGGTGGGGGATGCAAAGGCTTCATAACCTCTCTCTTTTCATGCAGATTGCCATCTGTACTATAGGATCACCCCACAACATAACATGCCCGATGTCGGAAGGAAAACCGCACCAATAGTCAACAATGAACTGACTGGTTGGGTGTCTTCCCTTAAACGGAACGATATTCTTGGGAGAAGAACAAAACAGGGCAGAGATAACGGTGAAAATGAAGATTGTAGGCCTTCTATCTGACTGGAAATGCATCAGGACCATGATCTGGGTGAAAGATATAATCCATATAGGAGTGGCCAAAGTTCCATGAATTGACGGGGCCGACGTACTTCTTGCTGCTATGGTCGAGGGAAAGGGATTCTATAATGGCAAAAAAACCAACCTGTGAAGAATTGGAACAGAAAGTCGAGGAGTTAAAGAATAAATTTGTTAGGTGCAAGGAGGAAGAGGAGGCATCCCAAGAGATGGAAAAGCGGTTCAAAGATTTTTTGGATAATTTGGGTGATCTTGCTTATGAAGCAGATTGCTCGGGCAAGGTCAATTCTCACAATATTCAAGGACAATCCCTGCGGAAAGATATTCATCCTGCTCATTTTCAAAAAAATCTCCCTCCTGATATGTGATTTTTCCTCTATATTCTTCCTTCACCACATATTCTCCATCTTTATCTATTTGAATGAGAATCTCGGAACATGATGAACAGAATGGGCCATCCTGCTCATGATCACCCTCCCAAACATATGGGATCCAGCCGTCATCAATCCCCTCGTCAACTGAATCTATCTCAATTCCACAGATTGCACATTTCATGATTTATCCTCCTATTTCAAGATTAGTTTTACAGAAAAATTCCTGCCATGCAAAGAAAAATGTATGCTGTGGTTCCATAAATGGCAAAGGATACTGATAAAATGTCTCTGATATGCCGTTCTCCCAGTGGACTTGTACCGGTATCCCCATTGACACTG
>JAKLQB010000913.1 GCA_022013615.1 Desulfobacterales bacterium
CAGAAATGAAAGAAGACAAAATCCTGTAGATCGTGTTCATCTTTACCCCGTGGAATGAAATAATATTCCACTGGGGCTGTCAGAATAAAAGGACGATTTTAGACCTGAAAAAAGCATTTTAAGGGAGAACACAGCTATTTTTTGGGATGTATATCCATAAATATTAAATAGTTAGCTTGGTCTGACCCCAAGGCACAAGGCAAAAATCAATAAACAAGAGTCAAAATTAGAATTTACCCCTTGCCAAAGGCGAGTACTCCATGGGCTAAGGATTAAATAAAAATATGTATTACAAAGCTGATATAACAGCCGGGTCCTTAAAGGTAGCTGAAAGTAGAATTGTAGCAGGATTACTTTTAAGAAAAGTTAATGCAGATGGGTGGGAAAAGGCTATCATTGAAGACAATGTGCTTCAAACCAGATCCGAGGCTACAGCTATTCGCATTGGCAGATTAATTCGTAAGCGTTTAGAACTGATGAGCCCTGACCTTTGGCGGCTTGTGCGGGATGGCACAGGCACCGTCGCCACTCATTCAGTTCTCGCTGCCGCCGTAAAGCATAGCCCGCTCTTGGGCGACTTTCTCGATCTTGTTGTCAGGGAACAGTACCGTCTTTTTAACATGGCCTTGTCGAATAAGCTTTGGGACGACTACTTGGATGACTGCCGAGGACGTGATCCAGATATGCCAATCTGGAATGAATCAACAAGAAAACGGCTTCGGTCGTCGGTTTTCCAAATCCTTGCCCAGTCAGGCTACATCGAGAACACAAGGTCTAAGAAGCTGCAAACGGTACATATAGCTTCACAGGTACTCCAATACCTGGAGAAGCATAACGAACACTACGTCCTCCGTTGTATTAAGGTTTCACCATGACCGATTCACTGACGCAGCGCCTAAATGAGATCCTCCCAAAGGTCACTTCCACCGAGTTTCTCAGCGGCAAAGGCCTTGGGAACGAAATAGCCTTTTATATTTTTGACTATCCGCCCGAAGCGGAACTCCGCGTCCGTGAACATATTCAGTTCCTCATGGCCCATGTCCCCAAGAACAGGCCAGGACTACGGGTGAAACATATCAACTTGTTCAATCTCGTTGTGGATCATCTCGGGGAGCGCAATCTGTTGGAGAAATCCTTCCAGAAACAAAGGGATAAGGGCGACAAGGCCCTCGACAAGGCTCTCCGTGGGCCTCTAAAGTCAGAAAAACTGGTGCAGATATTTGTGGAAGTCGTCCATCCGGAGGAGCAGGACCTCGTACTTGTTTCCGGTGTTGGGAGTGTCTGGCCACTCGTCAGATCGCACAACCTGCTCAATAACCTGCAAACGGTCATGGGGCAGACGCCACTTGTGATGTTTTACCCGGGCCGATATGATGGCCAAGCCCTTCGGTTGTTCGGCAAAATCAAAAGCAACAACTACTACAGAGCCTTCAAACTGGTTCCGTAAGCGAGGCCCTTATGCAAATCAAGAGTCTGTTCAAAAAAGATATTTTCCGCTCCATCAACGGCGTGGTTAAGGCCCACCAATTAGACGACCGCTCCGTATGGCAGGAACTGGACGAGTTTGTCATCACCAAAGAACTGGATAAACATTTCCGGAAGTTCCTGTCCGCCTATCTAAACGTCATTGACAACCCCCGTGATCCGGCCGTCACCGGCAAGATGGGAGTGTGGATATCCGGTTTCTTTGGCTCTGGGAAATCCCATTTTCTGAAAGTGCTGTCCTATCTCCTGGGTAACAGGCCCCACTCCTATGAGGGTAATACAAAAAGGGCGGTTGAATTCTTCGATGGCAAAGTGGAAGACGCCATGCTCTTCGGAGATATCAAGCGGGCCGTGGCCTCCAACACCGATGTTATCCTCTTCAACATCGACAGCAAGGCCGACAGTAAGGCAGGTCGAGACGCCATCCTCTCCGTGTTCCTGAAGGTCCTCAACGAAATGCAGGGGTATGACGGGGACCATCCCCACATTGCCCACCTGGAGCGTCACCTGGACAACCAGGGTAAGCTTAAAGCATTCCATGACGCCTATAGGGATATCACCAAGACCGAATGGACAGAAGAGCGTGATGCCTATGAATTCAACCGGGATCAGGTGGTAGAGGCATTTGTGCGGACCTTGGATCAAAGCCGGGAATCAGCAGAAAAATGGATCGATAACGCCGAAAACAACTTCTCGCTCACTGTGGAAAACTTTTGCACCTGGGTCAAGGAATACCTGGATTCCCGAGGTCCCAATCACCGCCTCGTCTTCTTAGTGGATGAGATCGGCCAATTTATCGGCATGGACGGCCATCTCATGCTCAATCTTCAGACCGTCGCAGAAGACCTTGGCACCCTTTGTGAGGGGAGAGCCTGGGTGATCGTGACATCCCAGGAGGAAATCGATAAGGTCCTTGGTGCACTCAGAACGGCCACCAAGAATGATTTCTCCAAGATTCAGGGCCGGTTTCAGACCCGGCTATCCCTATCCAGCGCCAATGCCGATGAGGTCATCCAAAAACGGCTGCTGGAAAAAGAGGAGACAGTGGTAGAGGATCTCAAGGCCATCTTCGCCGAAAAGGGCGATATCCTCCGCCACCAACTGACCTTCAGGGATTGTGGCATGACCCTCAAACCCTATGCCGATGGAGATGATTTCGCCAGCAACTATCCCTTTGCCCCATACCAGTTTCGCCTTCTCCAAAAGATCTTCGAGGTCATCCGCCGCGTGGGTGCCACCGGGCTTCATCTGGCCAAAGGCGAAAGATCCATGTTGGATGCCTTCCAATCGGCGGCCCAAACCGTGGCCTTGAAGGAAGTGGGTGTACTGGTTCCCCTCTATGATTTCTATCCATCCATCGAGAGCTTTCTTGATACCACCGTGAAGCGCACCATCGACCAGGCTTCTGAGAACCCGAGTCTGGAGCCCTTTGATATCAAGCTGCTGCAGGTGCTCTTCCTTATCAGATACGTCGAAGAGATCAAGGGCAATGTGGATAATCTGGTCACGCTCTGCCTCAACGAGATCGATGTGGATCGGCTTTCCCTACGTCGCCGAATTGAAGATAGCCTCCAACGGCTTGACAACGAAACCCTGATCAACCGCAGCGGTGAAAACTATTTTTTCCTCACCAATGAGGAGCGGGATGTCAACCGGGAGGTTAAAAATGTCGATATAAGCGGCCCTGAAGAAGCTCAGCTATTGGGGGATCTCATCTTCGAGGATGTCCTCAAGGGCCAGCGTAAA
>JAKLQB010000914.1 GCA_022013615.1 Desulfobacterales bacterium
AGTATACGGCCAGGTTTTTGCCCTAAAATCGTCCTTGCCCTCCTCAAGGCAATCACAGAACAGGGGGAGAAATCTACTGCCACAAGAACTGTGATGCCTATTGGATCAGTCTGCTTCTTGTCTGATCTCTTGTTCTCCATAATAGAGTGCTCCTTTCTTATGCAAATGACTTCCCGTCCACGGCCACGCCTTGCGCTGTAACACGTTTTCCATCGATGCAGGTCTGCAACGTCATGGTTTATTAAAGGCAAAAGGTATTACGGATCGCTTTAACCAGGTATATATTTGTGCTTCATGAGATAGCTTATTATCAACTGAACACATTCTTCCTCGGACATCTCGTCGGTGCGAAGATGAATTTCCGGGTTCTCAGGAGCTTCATAAGGTGCGCTAATGCCGGTGAATTCTTTAATGATGCCTTGACGTGCCTTCTTGTATGCGCCCTTTGGATCGCGTTGTTCGCATATCTCCACCGGACAGTCAATGAAAGCCTCAATAAAGGTGCCATCATTACTGAGTTCTCTGGCAGCTTGGCGATCTATCCTATAGGGGGAAATGAACGCAACCAGGTTGATGATTCCGCAGTCACGTAAGAGCCCTGCTACCTCGCCGATTCTGCGTATATTCTCTGCGCGGTCTTCGGGCGAAAAGCCCAAATTCTTGTTCAGTCCGTGTCGAACATTGTCGCCATCGAGGATATATGTAAGGTAACCCCGTGCATACAGGGCCTCCTCAGTAGCGACAGCCAAGGTGGATTTGCCAGACGCCAAAAGGCCGGTAAACCAGATAGTGAAACCACGATGGCCGTTTAAGCGTTCCCGATCAGAGAGGGTAATTGCCCCCTGGTGCCAAAAAATGTTGGTAGCTTTTTGATCAATCATAATCGCCTCCTTGATGTTATCCTGTCAAATATTTTTCCTATTGCGAACTATTCTACCGAAGGATTTTCCAGTACTCTTTCTGTATTTCAATAACTTTTCTTATTGCGGACAATTTTCTTGTGGAGTTTCCTGTAACCATCTCTATTTGCTTTCTGTTTAGAGTGGGGACATCGCACAGTTCCTGCATGACTCGAAGACCACATTCCCTGATCCCCTTGAGACTATATCCTCCTTCCATTATGAAGGCAATACGGCCATCGCAGACTTTTTGCGCTATATCCAGCAAAAAGAAGGTTATGAGGGCATAACCTTCCGGTGTGACCGTCATTCCACCAAGGGGGTCATGCATGTAAAGGTCAAAACCGCAGGATACAAGGATTATGTCCGGATGATATGCCCGTGCCAGGGGGTTCAGCATGTAATATATGATTCCTGCAAAGTCACGGTCCCCGTGCCCCTTCCCGAGAGGAATATTGACTGTGAAACCCTCTCCTCTTCCTTGACCCACCTCACCAAAATTGCCGGTTCCCGGGTAACAGGGAAATTGATGCAGGGAAACATACAGGACATCATCCGTATTATAAAAGGCGGACTGAATACCATTACCGTGATGCACATCAAAATCCACAATCATGATCTTACTGACCGAGTAGTGTTCCTTCAGGTATCTGGCTCCCAGGGCCACGTTATTAAAAAGGCAAAAACCCATGGCCTTGTCAGGCTCTGCGTGATGCCCGGGTGGCCTGATGCAGGCAAAGCCCCGGTTCGCCTTTCCGGTCCAGATCTCATCAAGAAGACCAAAGACCGCTCCCACACCAAGCCGGGCCACATCATACGATTTTTCAGTAGTCTGGGTATCCATGTCAAAAGAGTAAAGCGGTTTTCCCGCGGTTTTTTCTATACGGTCAATATGATCAGCCGTGTGCACCAGAGCAAGTTCCTCTTTGGTGGCTAACCTCGGTACCAATTCAGCCCACTTCCCATTGAGGGATGGATCTTCAAGCACGGACTGGATCGCCTTGACTCGCCTGGCATTCTCCAAATGAGGCACCTGTTCTAAATGATGTTTAAACCGTTCGTCATTAATAACAAGTACAGGCTGCATCATGCCTCTCAAAATACCTTCAACATAACCCGGATAAACCGGAAAAGTGCCTAAAGTGAACTAAAGTTTGAAGTGACTAAAGTTAAGGAGTCGCTTCGCTCCGTCTATTCACATAAAGTAGACAGAATTTCACAGATAAGGCACTCAATCTCCAAATTCCTCTGCGCCTATTATTCCAATTTTTTCCACTTCAATTTCTCCCACTACACCGGCCTGAGCAAAACAAACTAAGGTGGGGCCTTTGCATTCCCGGAACCTTGCTCCGATGCAAACAGGATAAGTTCCTCTGATTCCGGGATCTTTTTTTTGTATTTACTCAACATACTTATTGCTGCCCTAACAAACTCCGGATGTGCCTCTGATTTTAGACACTCTTTTACTGAAGCGATCACAACACTCCTTGCTGACTGTTCATTTTCGTTCTTTGCCTTTTTACGCAAGAATTTTATCTGCTTTCCAATGACTGTTCCAATCTCCTCAATAACGCTCTTTCTGAGATCCCTGCAATTATTTGCCATAATAAGAATAACCTTCAGAAGGTATCCTTTAGGGGCCTTCAATACGTACCCGGAAAAGCCTCTGGATTCAAAACCAACCGCCTCGTAAAACCGCCTGGCCCCGATCTCTGAATCAAGAGAAATTTCATTAACGTTCCCAGGCTCTGTTTTCCAGAGCATCCAGACCCCGGCCACCAAAAAGGCCCCCACACCTCTGGGAGTATGAAAAGTTGATTCTGCTGGATCACCAGTCTTGCCGCGCAGAGTGGCGATGTATTTAATTTCCAGACCCTTATAAAACGTCCTCTCTTTTAAGGTAAGATAGACCAACCCAAGAATTTTTCCGTCCATTAGGCACACAAACAGATTTTTTTCCATCCCCCGGGACAGACAGTTCAAGAGGAATCGTACGTGAAAAAATTCAAGGTTCATGTCTGCCACCTGCATCAGGCTGTCCATGCAGAAGGGAAAACACATGAAATGTGCGGGGGTGTCGTCATCAACCACGCCTCGATATGATACAGAGGGGCCTTTCTCTTCCGGGTCTATCTCAAGAGTAAGGCCGTTTTTTTTTATTTTTTTTAGAAATGAAATCAGACCTGTTTCCGTCTTAATGCTTTCCATGCCGGTGTGGCCATAATCTGTAGGACCGGTATTGGTTTCGAGCGTTTCAGAGCGTTTTCTCAAGCGCGTTAGGGCATAATCGATCTCATGTGTGACCATTAGCCTTAGGCCTGCCTTTTGAATCTCCACGGCAGCCTGCATATAATTAGGGGGATGATCTTTATTTTGCAGTTCCTGTTTTTTGGTCATCTCCCCATATTTTATCAAAAGGCCCTGTTCGATAGGCACTGTTCCTTCGTTAAAATAAAGGAATTTGTTAATAGGAACTTTTTGCCTGTCAAAAAGGAAATGGAGATCATCTCCCTGTAAGGGTACGTCTATTTGGCCAGTGCCTAACATCTCATTCAATGAGTACCCTATCTCGGGAGCCCGTTCTGATATGGCATCAATGGCCTGCTTTATGTTCTCTCTTTTGAGCATAAAGAATTGATTGTTGACTATTGACTATTGTTGGAAAGTTAACCCTAAAGTTGCAGTGCTGCACCGTTAGGGTTTAAACTGAAAAGGGAGTTGGATAATGAAGAAAGCCCCCTTTCCTGCTTCACTCTTGACAGATATACTGCCACCCAGTTTCTGTGTAATGTTAAGGCAGATAGAAAGTCCCAATCCTGTTCCTTCCGGCTTAGTGGTGAAGAGAGGGTCAAAGACCTGGTCTATGTTTTCCTCCGGGATACCAGGGCCATTATCAGCTACTGTTACTATGACGCCATTTTTTTCAGCCCTGGTTTTGAGCCTGATTTCACCGTCCTTTTCAACAGCGGATACGGCATTTAGAACTATATTTTGAAAGACCTGCCGCAGTTTGGAGTTATCACTGCGGATGATAGGAAGGTGATCCTGGTAGTCCCGTTTTACCTTTATGTTCTTAAAATCAAGTTCACTGCCTAAGAATTCGAGGAGATCATCCAATATTTCATTGATGTTTACTTCCGTGATTACCGGATGGCCGGGCCTGATAAATCTGAGAAATTTGTCAATGGATTTCCGGCTGCGCAACACCTCCGATTTGATCTGATCCAGGCTCTTTTCGATTTCATCCGAGCTGCCCTCCAGGGACAGGTCCTGGATCCAGGTGGTGGCCACATCTATATTGGCCAGGTTATCCTTTATTTCCCTGAAAAAACCATATGACAGCTCCATGGATGACGCCATATAACTGGTGTGGCGAAGCTGCTTATCCAGAAACCGGATATTCCGCCGCTTGGTCTCCAGGGTCGAGACCAGTTGGTTGGTTATCAGGAGGACCGTCAAAACAATCAGGATGGCCCCCAATATAAAGACAAAAATGCCCGTATTTCGGACACGATGTAGCGCGTCAAAGATTTCATCCTGATCAATTTTTGCCACACACAGCCATGGAACGTTTTTAAGCCAGGCAGTCGCATGGATTTGGCCCTGTCGCTCCTCCAATTTGACACCTTCAAAGGGTTCCAGACCTGTAAACTCCGATTGCCCCATTAGTTGCCCCCCCATGCGGGGGTTGGTCTGAAAAACTCCATTTCTATTAATTAGAAACGCATCCCCGCTTCTTTCTCCTGGGGATTGTGAGGTAATGCCGTCGAAATACACAGTATCCACAGTGGCTCGTATGATCCAGGCCCCCTCATCGTCTGCCTGCTTGACGGCAATAATAAAATGAGGAACCCGCCGGAACCCCGAGAACACATCACTGATATAGACATCCCTCTCCATAACGGCCTTGAACCACGGGGCATCCTTGTAGTTTTTGGAAATCAAGTCGTAAGGTCCCACATAGGCCAGGTGTCTTCCCTGATCGTCAATGATGCCCAGATCCGTAAAGCATGACCGGCCCTCTGCTGACCGCAGAGACAGAAAAACGCCCTCCAGGGCGCCTGGTGTGATCAGGGAATCCAGACCCAGGCTTGCAGACACCACCTTGAGGTCCATAGTACGTTCCGCCAGGAACTGATCGATGGCGTTCTTGTGGTTAATCACTTGCATGCGGAGGGTCGTCAGGTTTTTTTCCTTTAGGGCAGATGTGGCATAGTAGTACATTCCCCCGCCGATCAAGATCAGGGGGATAAAAGAGGCCGCAGTAAGCGCCACAACGACCCTGTTCCAGACACCACGGAAATAGGGATAGTCCTTTTCCTTAGTTTTGCTAAAGCTTGCACGGACATTTGACATGTTGTTGGTAAACCTCCTATGTTTACTTCGGTATTTGAAAATTCAGATTAAAAATCCCCCTCAATCCCCCTTTACAAAAGGGGGAAGATTTATATCTTCCTTGTCAAGCCAGTACCATCAAATTCCAAATTCCCTCTTTGTAAAAGGGAAAACTCACTCCCTTCCCTGGTAAATAGGGGACCTCCTTCCCCCCTTTGGTAAAGGGGGGTTAGGGGGGATTTTAGAAGTGTTTACTCTATTTCATGCTCAACATATTGAAAAACGTCCTGTAATTTAACGATGCCTATGGCCTTTCCTGCCTTGAGAACAGGCATGCACCGAACCTTATTAATGATCATTTGATTGGCCGCATCCGTGAGGTGCCCATTGAGCGGGATCGTTATCGGGTTATGCCGCATGATCTGTTTTGCGGCCTTTTCAGGGAGCCAATGAGGGTTTTCCAACAACGCAGACCACGTAAGGGAACCCTCGGGATGGATCTTTAGGGCCTCATTTAGCAGGTCTCGCTTAGTGACAAAGCCTTGAAGCCGGTCCTCATTGTCTAAAATATACACCTCTTCCACTGCCGCTTCTCCGGATTCCCGTCCCAGCATCTCCAGGGCTTTGACAAGTGGCTCGTCAGGTAGCAGTTTCTTCAAGGAATGTAACGCGATCTCTCTGACCGTTTTCCGGGGCCACAGGACCGGATGACGCTTGATGCTCTCTGCCTCGTGGGCCTCCTTGATCTTTTCCGTCAGGTCCGCGATGTCGCAGGGTTTCAT
>JAKLQB010000915.1 GCA_022013615.1 Desulfobacterales bacterium
ATTCCTCTTGAAAATATAGTAAAAAGTATGCATAAAAAGATAAATTCCTTTAAATACCAATCCCGCCAGAGACGGGATCTTCGACTTTCCACTATTCCATCATTCCATTATTCCATGTCTGAGACAAAATAGCCAATTCTCAATAAAGACCTATAATTACAATATGTTGTAGAAATTCCGAGACGCTTTGAAATATCCATAGGAGAAAAATGATGTCCAATACCGTGGTTGTTGGAACGCAGTGGGGTGATGAAGGGAAAGGCAAAGTAGTTGATCTTTTGACGGCCAGGGCTGATCTGGTTGTAAGGTTTCAGGGGGGAAACAATGCCGGTCATACCCTTGTAGTCAATGGGCAGCAATATATTTGTCATCTAATTCCGTCCGGTATTCTTTATGAAGACAAGAAATGCCTTATTGGAAATGGGGTTGTGGTTGATCCGGAAGTGCTTTTGGAAGAGATCGAAGATCTGAAAAAAGCGGGGATTGAGGTGACCCCCAGGAGGCTGTCCCTGAGCGACAAGGCTCATCTTATAATGCCGTACCACAGGGCCATTGATTTGGCCCGAGAGGATGCCAAGGGCAAGGGCAGAATAGGCACAACCGGCAGGGGAATCGGCCCGTGCTATGAAGACAAGATGGCAAGGACAGGCGTGAGGGTCGTGGATCTCACAGAGCCGGAGACACTTGAAGAAAAGATAAGAACAAATCTCAAAGAAAAAAACTTCTATCTCACGAAGTTTTTGCATGCGGAGGCCCTGGACGCGCAGCCCATGTTGGACCAATACCTCGGAATGGCCGAGAAGCTCGGAATCTTCATTACAGATGTTTCCGTTGAGCTGGAACAGGCTTTGAATGCAAATAAAAAGATCCTGTTTGAAGGGGCTCAGGGTACGCATCTCGATGTGGACCACGGGACCTACCCTTTTGTTACATCATCCAATCCCCTATCCGGTGCAGCATGCGCCGGAGCGGGCATTGGCCCTAATCAGTTACATCATGTGGTTGGTATTGTAAAGGCCTACACAACCCGGGTTGGCGCAGGCCCTTTTGTAACGGAACTTACAGATGAAATCGGCGATTGTATTCAGGAGCGGGGAAAGGAATTCGGCGCCACTACAGGACGTCGGAGGCGCTGTGGTTGGCTTGACATGGTAGTGGTCAGAGATTCAGCGCGCCTGAACGGCCTTGACAGCTTAGCGATTACTAAATTGGATGTGCTCACGGGCCTTGAGAAGTTGAAGATCTGCGTAAGTTATGAACTTGAGGGCGAGCGGGTTAATCATAGACCGGCGAGCCTGAAACGCCAGGCGCTATGTAGCCCCGTTTATAAGGAAATGCCAGGATGGCAAGAAGACATATCCCAGGCAAGGGAAATTAGCCAACTCCCTCAACAGGCGCGGGCCTATGTGGAAGCCATTGAGGAACTGGCGGGGGTCCCTATTTCTATCATTTCAGTAGGGGCCGGACGGGAAGCGACAATAATGGTTAAAGATGTATTTTAGGTACTAATTCACCGCAGAGACGCACAAAGGACGCAGAGTTAAATATTATTTCTTTTACCGTTGAGGGGCCCCGCAGAATCTGACGGGATTAAGAAACGGCAAAAGAAAATAGAAACAAATTCTCTGCGATCTCTGCGTCTCAGCGGTGACTATAAATTCCTCACCATGCCTACTTATGACAAAGAATATGATGTAATCGTAATCGGGGCCGGTCATGCCGGGTGCGAAGCAGCCCTGGCGGCCGCAAGAATGGGTCACCCGACATTACTCCTTACTATCAACCTTGATCACATTGCTGCCATGAGCTGTAATCCTGCCATTGGTGGGCTGGCCAAAGGGCACCTGGTCAAGGAAATTGACGCCCTCGGTGGGGAGATGGCGAAAAACGCCGATCAGACAGGCATTCAGTTCAGGCGACTCAATACACGAAAGGGCCTGGCGGTCCAGGGATCAAGGTCTCAAAATGACCGGGACCTTTACCGCAAGCGTATGAAGTCAGTATTGGAAGCCCAGCAAAATCTGGACATCCGCCAGGCCATGGTGGATCGCCTGCTGGTTAAAGATGGAAAGATATATGGAGTTGAAACACAAATCCATGAAGAGTTCCTGTCCAGGACTGTTGTATTGACAACAGGCACCTTCCTCAGAGGGCTAATACATATTGGCCTTGATCATTTTCAAGCAGGGCGGATGGGAGACCCGGCGTCCGTTCGATTGCCTCAGCAGTTGGAAGAATTAGGGTTTGAGCTGGGCCGTCTTAAAACCGGCACAACCCCTCGGTTAAATGGGAGAACCATTGATTATAAGGGATTGATAATGCAGGCGGGTGATGAAAAGCCGAAACCGTTTTCGTTTACCACCACCAAAATCCCTTTGCCCCAGGTGCCCTGTTATATCACCTATACCAATGCGGAGACCCATGGTTTTATCCGGCAGGGACTTGACCGCTCCCCCCTATTCACCGGAATCATCGAGGGTGTGGGTGCGAGGTACTGCCCCTCAATCGAGGACAAGGTGGTCCGGTTTGCGGAAAAAGAGAGACATCAGATTTTTCTTGAACCAGAAGGACTGGATACAGTCGAGGTTTATCCAAATGGATTGGCCACGAGCCTGCCCATTGATATCCAGAGCAAGATGATACGGACCATTCCCGGCCTTGAAAGGACTGATATCCTGAGGCCCGGATATGGCATCGAATACGACTACATTAATCCCATCCAGCTCAAACCGACACAGGAAACCAAACTGGTGAAAGGGCTTTTTCACGCCGGCCAGATAAACGGGACCTCCGGCTATGAA
>JAKLQB010000101.1 GCA_022013615.1 Desulfobacterales bacterium
CCCATTGCCCGGGTTGTGAATTTGGGGCGTGCTCTGGATTTGTTGAAAAGCAAAGGCTTTTGGATCATTGGCGCATCGGGCGGGAGTCGTGAATCCATTTATCAGTTTGACTGGAAAAGGGACCTGGTTTTGATCTTTGGAAATGAACAGCGAGGTCTGAGCCGCTCTGTGCGAGAGCGGTGTCACCAGATTGTCAGCATTCCCACTACGGGGCATGTGGAGTCACTCAATGTTGGGGTTGCAGGCGGTGTGATTCTATCAGAGATTTTTCGACAACGGAAAACTCCTGAGGGCACCCACCGTGAGTAAGGCTTTGATCAGGATGCACAATGGCAGTCCCACGACGTTTGAATATGATCCTGATATGCTTTCCACCATAAATGATCCGATCCCCTGTATGGCATAGCTGCCGGCCTTCCCGTAAGGTTCGCCCGTACTGGTATAAGCCTCTATTTGTTGCCCGGTAAGTTTTATGAACCGGACCAGAGTGGTGACTGCCTCTGAATGGGCCACCTTGCCTGAAGGGGTGAGGATGCAAAACCCCGTTATGACTTTGTGCTCCTTCCCGCTTAATAGAGTAAGCATCTGTCTTGCTTTGTCGCTATTCTCAGGTTTGCCTAACATGTGATGGTCAATAGCCACAACAGTATCAGCTCCCAGAATCCACGACTCTTTGTTTTTGGAGTAAACCTGAAAGGCCTTTTTTTCAGCCAGAAGACGAGATATTTCCGTAGGATCACCGCTGAGTCCTTTCTCACTCACGTTGCTTGCAACCGAGCGGAAGGGAAGCCCCATCTGGGTAAGCAACCGCTTTCTCCGGGGAGAAGCAGAAGCCAGGATCAACGGGTATTTTTCATTGATGGCAGAAAATTTCATGATATTATAGTATCTTCTCAATTGAGCCAACCTCAATTGAGTGGTAGTTGGTATCAGGTACTGGTTTTACAGAATATCTTCTTTTTTTATATTTCTATCAACGAAGAAACATAAAAGGTAGTGCAAAAAGCAATAATAATACCCGGTACCAAATACCACATGATTGAGCAACGCTCAATTAGGGTATTATCATCCAGTAATTCCCCAACCGGAAATTACTGAACCGGGGACGGAAAAGATCTTCTGGAACAAGAAAAAGATGATGGGTAAGACAGAAATAATCAATTTACCACCCTGCCTGATTTTTATAGACAAAGAAGGGCGCTGGTACCATAAGGGGGCGGAGATGATCCACAGGGAATTTATCAGGCTCTTTTACAAACACATGGAACTGGATCCCCAGGGTCGATATGTGATTAACTGGCAAGGTCAGCGTTGCTGGGTGGATGTGGAGGATACGGCTTTTGTAGTTCGAAGGGTTACTTTCAAAGACGGGCCCCAGGCCCAAAATGCTCAGTATTTATTACACTTAAGTGATGACTCCAGAGAGGCGTTGTCGCCGGATACGCTTTTTGTGGGGCAGGACAATGTCCTTTACTGCAAAGTTAAAACTGGTGTCTTCCCGGCCCGTTTCAATCGCGCTGCATATTATCAGCTTGCCGAGTATATTAGAGAAGAAGGCGACACCTATTATCTGCCCTTTAACGGAAGAAAGCATAACATTGCATGATTTTTGATTGATGATTGATGCCCATGTAAAAAGTCCTTTTTACATGGATTGAGGAATTCAGGAATTTAGGGATTGTGAATTATTATAAGTAGTTAGCATTGGGGACATTACCCCAAAGTCTGAACTTCGTGACTTTTTACGAGTTCATCAATAGTCAATGGTCAATAATCAATATTCAATTGATTCACCCCTCCGTCACAGGCGTAACAATTTCTATCTCTGCTTTCTTTTTTAGACTATCAACCCAAACCTGGAACGCCCGCCGGTGCTTTGCCTGCATGAGCGAAAAGCGGTATTTGTCTTTTTCTTCTTGATATTTACTCTCATCAATACCCTCGCTTGCCTCCCATC
>JAKLQB010000916.1 GCA_022013615.1 Desulfobacterales bacterium
CCCCTTCCAGCCTCCATGGTCGTCAAATCGCTGAAACCGGGATTTACTGGATCATAGGCCTTCCAAGTATTATCTATAAAGGCCCACACACTTGTGTATTTGCCAGAAATGGAGCTCAATACCGATGCGATGTCCGTATCTCCAGGTTGTCTGTATAAAGAGATTAGGTTCGAACCCTGGAACAAGCTAATTGATAGGGCATCCACCTCATTGGAATAACCACTTTCAAGCCCTTCATCATTATAGGCAGTAACAGCGAAAAAATGAACTTCGCCATCTGAAAGGTCACTCAGTGTGAATTCCGTTACGTTTCCCACATCTATTGGCGAGTCGCCTTCCGCAGCACCTGCACCACTATAAGGTGCGCCACTACCATCAGTATCATAATAAATCATATACCCGGCCAGATTCGGCTCAGTGTTAGCATCCCAGGCAAGGGTTATATCCATGGCATGGCATGGTGTTACAAAGCAGAAAAGCAGTGCAATGACGGAATATCCAGCACACTTCTTAAAGCTCATCATCTGATCTCTCCTTTTGTTTTTCGAACCCATTTTTAGAAACCTATTACCCATAAAAAAAACGCCTCTGGGCATACACACTCAAAGGCGTTTTTTTTAATAACCTTCGGTAGCCCGGCGATCATGTCCTTTCGGCTTTAGACCCGTAGCTTTGCGTCACCGCCTTTTGACGGTTTTGCCCTTTCGTTCGATATGTGTCTAATTAATGTCTAATTAATATAGAAGGCTAATCTCCCTGACAGGTTCTTGGTCCTTATCCCTAATTGCGTCAAACAAGCATGGCTGTGAGATATTGTCTTTCGCTTTTTGTTTTCACGCATTAGGCACTTATAACTTTAGTTCATTTTAGGCACTTTCCCGGTTTACCCAGGTTAGGTATCCCGATTGTCAATTTCTCCTTTGCCTGTATAACACTCTCGGCAGTGTAGAAAATGCCTGCACTGCATTTGAGATCAGCATAAACCATGCCAAATCGCTGCAATGGCTGGACAGCCTAATTTATATTGTAATTACAAATAGTTAGAGAATATTTATCCAGGAAGGAAAACATGCGTGTAACGGAAGCTATATGAGGTTAGAATACTGCGTCATTACGGCATACCATTCTGTACAGTTTCTTAAGTTTCTATACGCTATTTCAACAGGTTAGCATTTGTGCGCAAAAATGACGTACCATGCGTCACATTGGCGCAGTTGGTAATGCACCGAATGTTTTTATTTTTCTCTGGAGCGTTCTCAAGCCAATACCCAGGATTCTTGCAGCCCGTGTTCGATTTCCATTCATTGCCTCCAGCACCTTCTGAATATGCAACTTTTCCAGCTCTGACAGGGTAATGAGTTCCTGATTACATCCCTGGCCTGGTCCTGAATTAGCTAGCAGGGCACTAACTGAAGATAAAGTCAGGACCTTCCCCTTTTCCCGGAGTATTGCGGCTGCCATTATATTTTCCAGTTCGCGAACATTACCCGGAAAGGGATATTCTAATAAACGGCCGGCCAAATCCTGAGTCAATGAATCAATTTCCTTCTCATTTTTCAATGCGTGTATCTTTAAAAAATGGCGGGCAAGCGGCAAGATATCTTTTTTTCGTTCCCTGACCGGTGGCACTTTTATGTGGCACATATTTAGCCGATAAAACAAGTCAGCCCTAAAACGCCCGTCTTCAATTTCCCCTTTAATGTCACGGTTTGTGGCTGCCACAATTCGAACGTCAACATTCTCAAGCCTTGTGCTCCCCAGACGGTAGAGCTCGCTCTCCTGCAGAACTCTCAAGAGTTTACCTTGCAGCGATGGTTCAAGTTCAGTTATCTCATCCAGAAAAAGCGTGCCACCCCGCGCAGCCTCAAAGAAGCCTTTTTTTTCGCTCACTGCACCTGTATAGGCCCCTTTGGTATGGCCAAAGAATTCATCTTCAAAAAGCGTTCTGCTAAAAGCGCCCATATTCACCGCAAAAAAAGGACCATTTGAACGATTACTCAAATCATGTATTATACGAGCCAGCATTTCCTTGCCGGTCCCGGATTCCCCTGAAATAACAACACTGTAATCGGTGGGAGCAACAGACTCAGCCTGATGAAATACTAATGCCATTGACTCATCTTCTGCTATCATATCAGTAAAAGCCTGGGGGTTTTTCAGGTCTGAAAATGATTGCTTTTTTTCAAAAAGGGCCAGGCCTTGTCGCAAGTTATATCTCTCAAGGGCACGATTAATGACTATAATAAGCTTTTCGCTGTTGAGTGGTTTGACGAGATAATCATATGCGCCATATTTCATGGCCTGAACTGCGGAGGAGACATCGTCAGTGGCTGTCACAATCACACATTCTATTTCCGGAAACTCCTTCTTTATTTGTTGAAGAACCTCCATACCAGTTATGTGAGGCATGACAAGGTCCAAAAAAACTAACATAAAACGGTGCTCCCTTACCAAGTCCATAACACGCCTGCCATCAGAAACAAGGACTGGCTCAGGAATGCCCGAACTGACAAGGGTGGCCTTGATACTCGAAAGGAGACCTACGTCGTCATCAACAACAAGGATCGGGGTATGATTGTCGGGAATAGATTCCATAGTTAAATAGCCTTCCAAGAGGGTAAACCCTGGTTGAAAATATTGCTGACTGCCTTAAGAAAATCCGGTAAATTAAAAGGCTTGTAATGTATCCTGTCAAAACCCAATGCTGCAACTTCTTTCAATTTCTGGTGATCTGGGAATCCCGTGGTAATAATCACATTCATATCGGAAAACTCAGGTTCCGACTTTATTGTGCGACAGACCTCGAGGCCATCCATCTCGGGCATAAACATATCTAAAATGAGAAGGTCCGGGCGATATGTCCCGAGCTTGATGCAAGCCTCTATTCCATTGGACGCCTCCTCCACCAGGTATGGCCCTGCCTCGGTAAGTGCTTTTGTCAGCATATCCCGAATCGATATATCATCGTCCACAACAAGAATCCTGCCTGTTGCTTCTTTAACAACGGTAGGCAAAAACACGGTAAAGGTTGTTCCCTTCCCCTTGTTGCTCTGGAAAACAATCTCTCCGTCATGAGCATTGACCAAACTGTATGTTACAGAAAGGCCAAGTCCCGTGCCTCCTTCAGCCTGTTTGTCAGTAACAAATGGATCAAAAAGCTTATCAGAAATGTCCGGGGCAACACCACAGCCATTGTCCGTTATTGAAACGAATATTCGTCTATCCTTATTCTGAAATCCGGTGGCAATCCTGACCACTCCCTGGTCGTGATCTATCGCCTGGACAGCGTTTATGATTAAATTCAAAATTATCTGTTCAATATTCTGGAGATTCCCTTTCAGCAAAGGAAGATCACTGGCAAGATCAACTTCAAGTTCAACTCCTGACTTCCGAAGGCTGGTTTGAGCCAGTCGCAAAGCATTTTCCACTGCCGTATTAATCTGCATGGAACTCTTATCGACAACATTTGATTGTCTGGCAAAGTTCTTAAGATCGCTTACAATCTTGGCCACCCGACTGGCAGCCATATCCATATCGGAAAGCAGCCGGTCTGAATTTTCTTCTAAAAAATCATAGGTCAAGCCACCGTACTTTCTACCGGGTTCTTTGCCTCCATATTGGTTCAGAACAGGTAAGCAATCATGCCAGACCTTCTGAAAAAGAGAAATATTATACATAATCAGGTTGATGGGATTGTTGATCTCATGGGCCATACCAGCAACTAAGGTCCCAAGAGTGTCCATCTTCTGTGCCTGATAGAGTTTTTCCTGGCTGTTTTTGAGCGCTTCTTCCGCCTGCACGCGTTCAGTGATATCTTCACCAATCCCCAGGATTCCCACAATTCCACCATTCTCATCGAACCTGGGGCTTAATGTCAGGTGTATGCAAAGTTCGCGCCCATTTTTTGTTATTTCTTTAACTTCGCAACTTTTCCCCTCCCTATTCTTCAACAATGATGCGCTGAGTTCCTTTGTCACCCTTTTTGTTTCATCATCAGAATATAGAATGTCTATTCTTTGCCGGCCGACCATTTCTTCAGCCTTGTATCCGAATATGTTTTCTGCACCCTTATTCCAGAACAGCACAGTGCCTTCAAGATCAGTTGAAAGAATGGAAATGGAAGATGAGCTGTCCAATATATTCTTGAGAAAAGTATTTGTCTTCCTCAAGGCCTCCTCTGTCCGATTCCTTTCTACTTCCAATACCTCCAACTCGGTTATCCGTTGGCGCAGGGCTTCCAGTTCATCAGTGAGTTGTTTTTCTGTCTTTTTTTCATGTTTCATTATTGTTCGCCTTACCTAGCTGAGACATCATTTCAAACCTTGAACCGGCAATTGGCCTTCAGCCTCAAGGGTTTACGATCCGTTCGCTCTCCCCACGCACGTATAAGAAAAACCAAGCTCAGACATGGTTTTCGGATCATAGACGTTCCGCAAGTCAATGAAAATAGGATCTTTCATCAAATCTTTGATTCTCTTCAAATCGAGAGCTCGATACTGGTTCCACTCAGTCATAAGAACAACCCCGCTTGCATCTATACAAGTTTCGTACGGATCATCAAAGTATTGTAACTCAGGCATTAATTTTTCGGCAACAGACATCCCCTGAGGGTCATGGGCCCTAACAATCGCTCCTTTCTCAACGAGGGCTGGCAAGACCGTCAATGAAGGCGACTCTCTCATATCGTCAGTTTCAGGTTTAAACGTAAGCCCCAGCACGGCAATTGTCTTACCTGCTTCGCTTCCGCCCAGTGCATTGCGAATCTTCCAGATCATCCTGGCCTTTTGGGCCGCGTTCACCTCCACTACTGTTTCCACAATTCGAGAGGGAGAGCCATGCTCCTGTGCAATCCGGATCAATGCAACGGTATCCTTAGGAAAGCACGAACCACCATATCCCGGCCCGGGATGCAGGAATTTTTTCCCGATTCGACCGTCTAACCCAATACCTTTGGCCAGCCCCACCACATCTCCTCCCACTGCCTCACAAAGGTTTGCCATCTCATTGATGAAACTTATCTTGGTTGCCAGAAAGGCGTTAGCTGCGTATTTGATTAGCTCTGCTGTTTCGAGCCCTGTAATCACCATGGGTGTTTCAATCAGATAAAGCGGCTGATAAACCCTTTTGAGCACATCCGCAGCACGGTCACTGTCCACGCCAATCACCACGCGGTCAGGACGCATGAAATCACCAAGAGCAGCCCCTTCACGGAGAAACTCAGGGTTAGAGGCCACGTCAAAATCTGCATCCGGATTCGCCTCTTTTATCAGGCGCTTCACCTGACGCGCTGTCCCGACCGGGACCGTACTCTTATCTACCACTACAGTATAGGCCTTCAGAAAGGGAGCCAGCTCCCTGGCCGCCTCATAAACATAAGTGAGATCTGCGTAACCGTCTCCTCTTCTTGACGATGGTGTTCCTACAGCAATAAAAACGGCGTCGGCCTCCTCAACCGCCTCTTCAAGATGGGTAGTGAAAAAAAGTCTGCTTTGTGAGACATTTCTCTCGACCATATCGTTCAATCCGGGTTCGTATATTGGAACAATCCCCTGTTTCAGAGAAGCGATCTTGTCCTGGTCCTTATCTACGCACACAACATGATGGCCAAACTCCGCCAAACAGGCCCCGGACACCAGACCTACATATCCAGTTCCAATAAGTACAATTCTCATAATAAGCTCCTCGTTTGTATTTCAATCATTCGGAGTTTTTCGCTCCCCCGATTTTCAACTCGATGCAGGCTCCCTTCAGGGACATGTATATGCTCTCCGCAGAACACATCTACAATCCTGTCATTAACCGTCACCGTTGCTGTACCAGCCACGACAATCCAGTGTAAAGCTCTGTGTGTATGGCTTTTCAGACTTAACCGTTCTCCCGGCAACACATCCAGCCATCCCAGTTGGTATGTTTCCCCACGATCCAGCACCTTATATGCACCCCATGGCTTGAGCACTTCCCGATGCACCAGGGCCTCATCTCTTCCTTCATCGAGCAATTGCTTTACAATCTTCCGCACGTCCTGGCTCATATCTTCGCGGCATACCAAAACTGCATCTGGAGTGTCTACAACAACCAATCCTTCTAACCCCAGGGCAGCAACCAGACGATCCTGACCATAAAGCAGGGAATTTCGACTATCCACAGCCAGAACATTCCCTTTTACCACATTGCCGTTCAGGTCCTTCTCATTAATTTCCCTCAAGGCCGCCCAACTCCCCACATCGCTCCATCCAACGTTGGCGGGGATCATAGCCACTTTGTCCGAATGCTCCATTACCCCGTAGTCCACTGAAATGGCTGTTAGCCCCTCGTAGATCTCCTCCACCCGATCCGTATTTGAGGAAAGATCACCAAGGGAACCAATCTCCATCAAGCCCCTATAATGCTCGGGAAGGGATCTTTTCATCTCATCCATGAATTGATCTGCCCGCCACAGGAAAATCCCGCTGTTCCAAAAGAAGTCTCCGGATCGCAAATATTTCTCCGCCGTCTCCTGATCTGGTTTTTCAGTAAATCGGGAGACTTTAAAGACATCAAATTCGAGGTTGCTTAGATCTAATGAGTCTATACGGCTACCCTTCTTAATGTATCCATATCCTGTCTCCGGCCTTGTTGGGCTGATACCCAGGGTCACCAGCCATCCCTTTTCAGCCACCATTTTACCAGCGTGCAACAGTTCAAGGAAGCGATCCTCCTTCTCAATATGGTGGTCAGCAGGTAAAACCGCCAGGACGCCTTTGGGATCATTTTGATGGATTCGTACAGCAGCAAGACCAATAGCTGCAGCCGTATTTCTGCCGGCCGGCTCCTCGATTACCTGGAGTTTTTCTAAATGGAGTGTTTGGAGTTCCTGTTTGATCTCACTTGCCTGAGAACGCGTGGTAACGATCCAAATCCGTTCTTCAGATACCAGGGCACATGCCCGATCCAGGGTCATGGCGAGCATGCTTCGAGCCCCTAATATGTGGAGCAACTGTTTTGGCATCTTCTCGCGACTGAGAGGCCAAAACCGTGTTCCACTTCCTCCTGCCAGTATTACTGCATGAAGCATTCTTGATACCCTCCAGGTATAATTTTTTGTGTGGTGACCCTAAACAGTGTCTAAACGGGGTTTTCGCTCAGACACTATATATATCCTTTCTGCCCCAAGAACAGAAGGACTTCCTGGGCTGCCTCGTCCGGAGTGAGATCCGTGGTGTCGATGCGCACCTCAGGGGAGGCGGGGACCTCGTATGGATCATCCACGCCTGTGAATCCCTTGATAAGTCCTGCCCTGGCCTTGGCGTACATCCCTTTCCTATCTCGTTTTTCACACTCCTCAATGGGCGTGGACACATGAACTTCGATGAATCCTCCGTAAGCTTCTATTGTGGACCTTATCCCCGCCCTTGTGGCTTCATAAGGTGCAATGGGCGCGCAGATCGCAACACCTCTGTTCTTTGTAATCTCGCTTGCCACATAGCCAATGCGGCTGACGTTGATGTCTCGGTGCTCTTTGGAAAACCCCAGCTCCCTGGACAGGTTTTGACGGACAACGTCTCCATCTAATAGAGTTACCGGACGATCCCCTATTTCAAGGAATCGAGACAATAGCACCTTGGCAATGGTGGATTTCCCAGAACCTGAAAGTCCGGTCAGAAAAACCGTAAGCCCCTGCTTTCGAGGCGGCGGATAGGCCTGGAGAAGTTCATCAGTGACTTCCGGAAAGGTGGCCCATTCGGGGATCCGCCGGCCTGTACGTATTCGCTCCCGAATATCAGACCCGGAAAGAGAGATGGTCTGCATCCCATCCGGCACCTTATCCACCGACCGGTATTCATCCTCAAAAGGCAGATAGACCATTTTCTCAAAACGCACAATGCTCAGATCCAGTTCTTCGCTAAATTTTTCAGTGAGTTTGCAGGCTGCGTCACTTTCATAAAAGGGCTTTCCTTGACTATCCGATCCGGGGCTTGCATGGTCTCGTCCTACAACAAAATGAGTGCACCCATAGTTTTTCGCGAGGATAGAATGTAAAATAGCCTCCCTTGGACCTGCCATACGCATGGCAAGGGGCAAGAGGTTTATGATAAAAGAATCGGGCGGCAAGCGGTGGGTTACCGCGCGGTAGCACCTGACACGGGTATAGTGGTCGAAATCCCCCGGCTTTGTCATACCGGCAATGGGGAGGAGGAGCACGTTGGCTTTAGCCTGCCGCATGGCAGAGATGGCTATCTCCAACTGGGGCCGGTGAATCGGGTTGCTTGTCTGAAATCCCACTATCCGTTGCCAACTGAGCCTCTTGAAAGTGGCTTTGATTTCTTCAGGTGCCAACCGAAGCTGCTTGAAATCAGAGTGAAGAGGCAAACTCGTAACCTCGATTTTTCCCCCCAGATAGTAGTCACTGCCGTTTTCAAAGAGATATCGAACGCCAGGATGGTTTCGATCCAGGGTGTCATAGATCTTTGAGGCCTCTTTTTCCTTTTCAACAGCCCAGATATCCTCAATATGCAGAACAGCAAGAAGAAAACCTTCCGCATCCCTGAGCGCCACAGACTGGCCCGCTTCAAGTGTCTTAGCCTGGGTATCAGAGATATCCAGACAAACCGGGACAGGCCAAAGGAGATCATTCTGAAGGCGCATTCGGTCAAGAACAGACTCATAATCAGCCCGGGTCATAAAGCCTTCGAGAGGTGAAAATGCTCCAGTCGCCAAAAGTTCGAGGTCGCATAACTGTCGTTCCTTCAAAATTACATCCGGAATGTTAAATGCTATTTCTTTTAGTACAGCGCTACGTTCAGCATCCGCAAATAGATTAACTGGTGTACCACTGTAGGATACATCCGATTCCTTACTTTTCATAATTACATAGCCTCCAACCAGTATTCAGTAGAACTTCAATCTGCCTTCTGTTGCCTTTCCGCTGAGCATAATAACCAATAACCGGTGTAAAATATCATCTCCCGGTTTAAATTCTCCTCAGCACACAGGTCATACGCAAATTTGATGCCGTCCAATGGGGCTAAGTCCTTGAAGTCGTTAACTCTTTGATTATTTAATGGAATTATACCGTTCACCACCGGGCATTAAGCGATCTGGATCAACTTGAACGGGTCAAATTGGTTCGTATAATACATTTTCTCTTTCGCCTATCCCTTCTCCGCTTTCTTTTTTATCCTTCAATTCCCAATTCCTCTTTGACTTTGATACTAAATAACACAAAAGGAGAGGCTAAGTTAAGTATTCTTCGCCTGTCCCCTTTTTTTTTACATTAACCTTCATGCTATTTCATTCATATCCTCAAAAAGCGCATGCGTTTTTCAAAAACAGAACTTAGCTCCGCTTCGCTCGTAATTGGCCTCCGGTCTGTAGGGCCTACGCCCCTGAGAGAATGTTGGAATACTGGAACGATATGGAATAATGCCTGCAACGCACACAGACCTCGGGTCTAACCCACTGGTAATTTCGACCCTTTTCTTCTATTTCCTTGAGATTCGCTGTAACTGGTAGTATCATTGTTCAACTCTTTTGGGACATTCAGTCCCTGTTATGATCGGGTGGAGTGAGACTGCTTAAACTCACCCCCCTTTCCCCCAAAAAAAAGGCCTCCATGAAAGAGACCATTTAATTCGATATACCAGCTCGTTTGTCAATACAGTCCGAAAATCTATTACACCTTCACAGCTCCTTAATACGGTTTCCTACAATTTACCCAAGAGAGAAGTCCTATGAGGGAGAAAGAGAACAAAAACACTTTTGCCAATTTATGTTTAATAATCATACGCTTACCCTTTCTATAGAACTCAGCTCCGTCCGGCACACAGATTCCAGAATACCGAAGAGTGTCAGAAAAATAGATGATTCAAAGTTTATACAGCCACAAAAAGGCACAAAATGCACAAAAAGAATAATGTGGATTTAGGAATTAAGGAATTTTGGAATTACGAAATCAGATCAGCGTGGATTTCTGATTCCCAGATTGTCCATTTTATAGAAAAGCGCCTTGTAACTGATTCCGAGCATTTTGGACGTCTGTCTTTTATTCCAGCCGGTCATGTTAAGTGCATACATGATGGCCTTCTGTTCAATGTGTCTAATAGCCTCTGCTTTCAGGGCCTTTAGTGATCTCTGAGCATCAGGTCCAAGACTAGTTTCGGGTTTTACAACTCCTTTTTCAGCACGCTGTGAAACAAAATCCGTGGGTAGAGGCAACCCATCCGCCTCAATATTATTTATAAGATCAGTCTTAATCCATTCAGGATCATCCCCCACCAACAACCTCAAGATTACACTGCTGAGCTCCCTCACATTTCCGGGCCAGTGATAGGAGTGAAAGAGTTTTCGCAAACCCCTGTCGAGTGTGAACGGCTCCTCTATCTTCAATTCCTGCTCGTATTTGTGAACAAAATACCTGGTAAGCAGGGGGATGTCCTCCCTCCTCTCCCGCAAAGGGGGGATTTCAATCCTGATGATGTTAAGACGGTAGTACAGGTCTTCCCTGAAAACGGCCTGCTTAATATCCTTTTCCAGGTTATGATTGGTGGAAGCTATAACCCATGAGTTCACCTTGACATCTCTTGTTCCCCCGAGACGGGTAAATTCCCCGCCCTGGAGGACCTGTAAAAGTTTTGCCTGTAAAATCAGAGGCATGTCTCCTATTTCATCCAGGAAAATGACGCCATTTGATGCCAGCTCAAATTTTCCCGGTTTGAATTTTACAGCCCCGGTAAAAGCGCCTTTTTCGTAACCGAAAAGCTCGCTTTCAAGAAGTGTGAGAGGCAGGGCAGCGCAGCTGACCTTGACAAAATTGTTAGTGCGCCTTTTGGATTCATGGTGAAGCAGACGGGCGACCACTTCCTTTCCGGTTCCAGTCTCTCCCATTATCAGGACATTTAAGGCCGTATCCGATAAGGCTGTATCCGAGACCATGGTAATCAATTCCCGGATCTTGAGCATTGAGGGATGCTTGCCGATTAAAGTATTTTCCATAATGGCAAATTTTTACATACTTTTGCAGTTTTGTCAATATCATTTTCAGAAGTCAGGAGTCAGAATTCAGCGCCGCCTCATGCCACCGAAGTTGCCAGTTTGATTAAAAAAGTGACGCTGGCCTCGCGGAGTCACATACGAGGAGTCAGGAGTAGCGGAATAGTGGGGATTATTGCATAGGGAAAAGAGCATAGGGCGAGGGGGGGGCGGAGCATAGGGCAAAGCGAAAAAACTTCAGCCGTTATGCAATTAGCGTATTTAAATTCCATGTGAGAGGATAAGCTCAGACCTCGATAAAAACCTTTTGTTGTTCCAGCCGCAGCGGGATAGAAATTCCGAGACATAAGGGTTGGCCCTGCTGTAAATTCCAGGTTTGTCCAAGTTGATATGTGCAAAAAAAAGCAGGGCCGGTGTCTAAGCACCAACCCTGTCGGTTTTTTAGCCACTCGAAATAGGATCACACTTGAAAAGCGGCTCTTCGGTCAAGGCCACTTCTTCGATTCACCTCCAATGTTTGATCATTTCCGTTTCTTCGATCTTCACCGCACCTGCGGTCAATCCTTCTTCTCCGGTCCTCCCCTGCCCTTCTTTCAGGAATGTGGCCTGTGTATGAATATTGCCGTCGATCCACACCTGAACGCCGACCCCCATTATCTCTCAATTCTTGTTCCATACGAGAATCGCTCACATCCATTCTTCATTACACTTTTTATTCATTCAGGACGAGGTGGATTATCAGTTACGTGAGTTCTTAGTGTAGGTTGAAAGGAAATATTTTTTGCTGAGTTGCCCGAATTTCTGAAGGGGCTTTCACAGCAAAAGGTTATAGGCTTAAAATTCAATTGTCTTTTGTTTGAATTAACACTGAATTTTGTGCCAGGAAGTATCTGCTGAATATTGCGCGTTCGTAAATCCGGCACAAAAAAGCGGCCGGGCTCTTGGCCAGGCCGAGATCTCTCAGTCTGCAATAAACATGAAGCGGGTTCAGGTAGTGTTTAATTCCTGCAGGCATAAAGCAAATATATCAAATTTTCTTGAAATGACGTGGTTATGTTTTCAAAAATCGTGAAACGGGTTCTTATTTTTTAAATGATTTCCCCTTTTTAGCGCCTGCCAGACCTATGAGGCCGCAGCCAAACAGCAGCATAATAACAGGCCCAGGGAGGGGATCCGTCAGGGTAGCAGTTACCATTGTACTTGCGTACGTTAGGGTCCCAAACAGAAATAAAAACAATAAGATTATCAATAACTTCTTCACTCGATATTTCCCTGTTGAATTTTTTTCCTTCCAACTACTGCAAGACCAATAAGCCCACAGCCAAAAACTAAAGCCGTTGCAACAAAGAACATTAAGATCTTTTTTATCTCATCCCACCTAAAACTATCCATAATCAATAATAGAAAAAAACTACTTAATTTCTTAACGGTTAAAGGGCTATTTTCTCTCAAACCGACTTGAAAAATACACTTTTTCTGTTTCGTTTCCTAACTCTCAAGATTTACTGCATGAATTAACAGCAACTGCCGTGCCAAAAACAGGATAAAATTAAGGTAAAGGAAAGAAAAAAGTGTTAGTTTTTATTCATTAATTTCAGTTAGTTATAAAATATACTTATTCTTTATTTTTGCTCAAAGGAGAAACTCTGGGGAGGCTTGGAACAAATGGGTAATACTTTACCACAATATATGTAATTCTTTACCATTTTGTGGCAGAAGTTTACATAGGGTTGAGAGCTGTTAAAGGCCTAATCCGGTTAAGCCGGAAAAGTGCCTAAAGTGAACTAAAGTTTGAAGTGCCTAAAGTTAAGGAGTCGCCCGTGTCTCTGCGTGAGAAAAAAGAAAAGTATCTGCCTGTCGGAGCGAAGCGTAGATCCCGCTGTCGGGGCCCCGTAGGTTCGGTAAATCGTACTGGGGTGTTAATCCGTGTCCTAATAAAAAAACTCTGCGTCCTCAGCGATCTCTGCTGTGAGAAAAAAGAAGTTGATTATCTACTCTGGGTCAAATATAATAATTAAACAAATTTGTCAAACAAATATACTCATTATGAATTACGAACGTCTCTTACAAATTGAAAAACTTTTTTTCTCTCATGAGGAAGTGGCCCACGCCCTTAATATTCAACCTGCATCGGCAGCGGTCTTGTGCAGCCGTTATGCAAAAAAGGGGCTGCTAACAAGACTAAAGAGAGGACTTTATTTAAGAACTGAAACCCTCAGGTATTTAGAGCAGACAGATATTTTTCGAATCGCAAACTTCCTCCAGGTGCCATCATATATATCTTTATTGACTGCCCTATCCTTTTATGGCATCAGCACACAGGTGCAAAGAGGCTTTATCGAGTGCATTGCTGTCAAACGAACAAGGGCATTTCAGGTGAGAGAATTTTCCTTTCATTATGTGAAGATAAAGCCCGATCTCTATGGCGGCTTCGTGAAAAGAGAAGGCTATTTCATTGCACTCCCTGAAAAAGCCATTCTGGATGCCTGTTACCTTGCGTCCGCAGGCCGCTATGCTTTTGACATTCCCTCGCTGGACTTCACCAAGTTTAATAAAAAAGTTCTCACAGAACTATCTGTAATGTACCCATTAAAGACCATAAAATATCTCGAGAGGCACTATGCAAAGATTAAATGATCATGAAGCATTTGAAATGGCCATGCTCCATTGGCTTGGATCAAAGCGTTTTCTCGGATCCCTTGCCTTTGGTGGGGGGACAATGCTCAGGCTCTGCCACGAACTTCCCCGATATTCTCTTGACCTGGATTTCTGGTTTTTCAAAGAACAGAACTATGATCAATTCTATGATCAGCTCTCCAACGCCCTTTTCCAGGACCACGATGTTACCGATGTTCAAAACAAGCATTATTCGATCCTCGCAGAAATCCGAAGACAAAAGGGGATGCCAAAATTGAAGATAGAGATCCGAAAGACAATAGCTCATCTGGGCAGCACTGAAGAAAAAATTGCCTTCTCACCTAATTTCTCTGCCCAGATTTTGGTGAGGGGTTTTACATTAAAACAGATGCTGAGAAACAAGGTACTCGCCCTTATAGACCGGGGAGAAATACGGGATGCTTTTGACCTCGAATTCTTAGTCCGAAAAGGCACAGCGCTGGAGCTTACGGAAAAGGAAAAGCAAGAGGTTTTGAAGAAATTAAAAGGGTTCAGGAAGAAGGATTTTGATGTGCAACTTGGAAGTATTTTGCAACCAGACTTGAGAAATTATTACCGGCAGCAGAGGTTTGTATATCTGCAGGAAAAACTTTCATTTGATTCATTTGAAGTCCTCAACGCTTGATAAGAAAGGTCAAAGTGCGAGAAAAAAAAGAAAAAAATATCTCACACAGAGACGCACACAGAGGTAAAAAACATTCTTATGCAACTGAACTTTATCACTTCCAAGATTATTGCGGCCGCCATAAATGTACATAAGAAGCAGCTTTTAGCCTATTTGCCCTTGGCAAATAAGCCTTTATAAATCCCGTCTTGTCAAACAAATAGGGAAATTGGGGCAGAAAGAAATCGTCCAAATTGATAAGGCCTTAAGGATTCATCTGGAATTATCATAGCAATCAGAGGATCGATCCTGTTCGAATCTGGATTACAGACATACTTTTTCTCTGAAACCAAAACGTATGCTGTTGTCCATGTAGTAGATAAGAGAGGGTTTGAAGCGGTATAGCTTCACCCGAAACCGGCTTGTAAAGGCACTTAGATCCAGAGCCTGTCCGGGTGAAAAGAACTCCTTTGTAAAAGCGAACTTTTTGAGGTACGCCCGCACGGCTTCAATTGCTTCCAGGCCGGGAGAGATGTTCTCGACGCTCCCGGACATCTGTACTCCGCGAATCTCCTGCCATGTGGACGCAGGAGCATAGATGGCCGAAGACGCTTGATTACTGGCCAAAGATTCCTGGATATGCCTGGATGCGGGGGCACTGAAAAAGTAAAAGCGATACTTTAAATATGCATAATAAACCGGTGCAGCCCAAGCAATATTTTCCATTGCCGTGGCCAAAGTCATTGTGCTTTGCGCCTTAATGAGATCCTCGGTCATATTTTTGAGGTCTTGCTCAGTTGGATTTGGATCAGTCTTGTCACTCATGACCATATACAATCGCTCCGCGATTCTATCAGTGGGTCATCTTCTGTCTGGCCGCCTCGACCAGGGCGGCAAAGATTTTAGTGGAGGCCTCATCGTGCATCCAGGTGCCCTCGGCATGCCACTGAATACCTACAAGAAAAGGATAATCAGGTTTTTCAATGGCTTCAATGATTCCGTCGCTCGCAGTGGCTGAAGTGACAAAATCCGGGGGCAAATCCTTGACCGCCTGATGATGGTTGCTGTTTACCCAGACAGTCTCGGACTCAAGTATCTTGAAGAGCCTGGCACCCCTGGCCACTCTGACCGTATGAGTGTTGGTCCCTTTTATGGCCTTTTGATTGTGGTCCAGACAGCCGGGCATCTGGGAATAAATATCCTGATACAGGGTCCCGCCAAAAGCCACACTTATAACCTGAATGCCACGGCAGATCCCGAGAATCGGGATATCCAGCTTTTCGGCCTCCCTGGTTAACTCTATTTCTATCAGGTCCCTTTCGTAATCCATCTCCCCGATGCCTACTATTGGCTCTTCACCAAAAAACCGGGGGCAAACGTCTCTTCCTCCGGTCAGAAGCAGGCCGTCAATGCGGTCAAGCACTGCCCTGGTCGCCTCAAGGTCCTTTAATACAGGGATCAATACAGGAATACCTCCGGCAGATTCAACACCTCTGGAATATTCGCGAAAAACTGCGTCTAAATATTTCCCAGGGGCATTCTGGACCCAATCCGAACTGCTGATGGATAAACATGTCAGGCCAATCAACGGTTTTGTAGATTTTATTGTCATGTATTCTTCGGCCTCCTGACGAACACTTTGAACATCCAATTTTTATGCTAAGGAAAAGCATCTAATCCAGGGGCAACTCCATGAATTCTGAGCCTGGGATGGGGTTGTATCGATAGGACCTGATCTTCTTAAACCCCAGTGACACATACAGCGCCCTTGCCTTTTCCATGGATGGAACCGTGTCCAGGCGCATGCGGGCATATTTGATCTGCCTGGCTTCCTCAATGATAGCTCCAGCCAGTGCTCTGCCCATGCCCAAACCCCTGAACTGCGGTTTCACATAAAGCCTTTTCATCTCACATATTCCGTGGCTTATCTTCCTCAGTCCAATGCATCCGGCAGGCTTATCTTCATACATGGCAACCAGCAGACGCCCAGCCGGTGAGGCATACTGGCCAGGGAGGGTAGAAAACTCTTCTTCAAAATCCTGAAAATCCAGATCAAAGTCAAGAGATGTGGCATATTCTTTAAAAATATTCCTGGCGAGTTCAAGGTTTTTCCCTGTCTCAGCTTGAAGGATTGTCAGCATAGAGACGCCTCAACATTCCTTGCCGGGAAATATTGCATAGGGCAAAGGGAAATTTTTCTGGTTTTCATATTACGATTCAGAAAGTCAATGCCATTCAGTTAATGTAGGTTCCTTTAAAGCCCACTTTTTAAAGGGGGATTTTTCAAGTGGTTTATTAAATCCCCCCCGGCCCCCCTTTTCAAAAGGGGGGAGTGCTTGAAGCCCCTTTTCAAAAGGCGGGAGTGTTTAGCATACCATCATTCAGGTCTTTTTCCAAAGCACAAAAAAAGATAGTAACCCTGAACCTATGAACATTTAGCAAATATTTATGGGCGTCAAAACCATAAATTTGGACTTTTTACTAGACCATCATTTATTTGTTTTAAAAAAAACAAATTTTTGCTATGAAGGTAATAATAATCCTTGAATGGAGGCAAAAAAACCAATGACTTCAGAAAGTCCCCTGAAAGACAAAGTCGTTCTGGTGGTAGATGACGAGCCTGATGTACTGGAAACAGTGGCGGAAGAGCTTGACATGTGCCTTGTTCACAAAGCGGGTGATTATGACACTGCCCTGCAATACCTACTGAGTTATACGTATGATATTGTAATCCTTGATATCATGGGTGTAAGAGGTTTTGAGCTTTTAAAAAATGCCGTATCCAGAGGATTTCCAACTGTAATGCTCACCGCTCATGCCCTTTCGCCGGAATCATTGAAAAAATCCATAAAACTGGGCGCTGTTTCTTTTCTTCCCAAGGAAAAGACGTCGGAACTTACATCATTTCTTGAAGACGTGGTATTGGAAAGGGGTAAGCCGGTCTGGCAAAAGCTTTTTGATAGACTGGGCAAATACTTTAACAGGCGATTTGGCCCTGACTGGAAAGAAAAAGATAAGTTTTTCAAAGAGTTTGAAGAAGAGTTGAAAGAAAGCCTTAAAGACTAATCGTGTCTACTCAGGTTCAGGGGTTCAGGGGTTTAGGGTAGCTGATGAAAACTGAACGGTGAACCTGACGACCTAAGTTACGACGAACCTTGATCCACAAGTTTAATATCATTTTGCGATTTTATATATTGAAGGAATACCAATGGGTTATCTTTCAGGACTCCAGGAATATCTGGATAAGGTGTACAACATCTCAATTTTCGATCAGGCCCTTGCCTCAAACCAGCCATGGCAAATGCACATCCATAGCCATCGCATTATAAAAGTCAGGATTCTGGAAAACCTTAAATACGACCTGTGTTTCAACATTGATGGGGCAGGTGATGAGATCCTGCCCAAGACCCATGTCAAGCTCATCTACCCCGAAGACCTGGCCGGGTCTGTAACACCGCTCGTAAAAACAGACAAAAAGGTGAGGGACCTTGCCCTGGAACCTATACCTTCCCCGAGAAACAGATATCATATCAAGAACAAATCCCTTTTTCCCCTGATGGAAGAAAAAACCGTGGTGTTCTTTACCCTTCTTGAGGGTGAAATCATTAAAGGCATTGTTGCCGGTTTCAGCCGATATGAAATCACGGTCAACATGAAGGGGGGAATTCCGGTTACAATCCTGAGGCACAGCATCTACGATCTGCGCGACAAAAAAGGACGGTGTTTCATGAAATCCTTCCAGGAAACACACAGGGATTGGGAAAAAAGCCCACTTTTTGTGTCATCGCCAGAGAAATGAGAAATACTTCAGACAGGATTTACGGGATTGACCTGATTTTGTAAAAAAGAGGTAAAGAATCTTGTTTATCCTGTTATCCGTTGTATTATCCGTTATCCGTTATCCGTTATCCGTTCACCGTTGCCCGTCCTCCGTTGCCCGTTGCAGGTTAGGGTTGACTGACGTTTTGGATCTGCGGCGTGTAGGCATCGCCAACGGGATTTCCGTCCATTTTTCGAATGATCGGCTGGGGATGGGCTTTTTCGTGCTCCTCGAGCGCCTTTCCCCACTTTTCTTTTATCTTGCTGTCACGTGAGGCCCAGCCCAGTCTCCCGCGGCACTTTGGAAACTTCGAACAACTCAGCCATGGCCCCCGTGCTCCACGTCGAAGGTTCACTGGCGCTCCGCAATTGGGGCACGGCAAATCTGTGATCAATGGTGGAACCTTCGGAGGACTGACACAGCCTTTCTTGTCCAGGTTTACGATGCCATCGCATTCAGGGTATTTAGTGCAACTGAGAAATGCTCCAAAACGCCCTTTACGCATCAGAGTTGTCGCGCCGCACTTAGGACAGGCCACGTCCGTCTGTGCCGGCTCAACTGGTTTGCCGTCATTGTCTATAGGCGCTGCATACTTGCAGTCCGGGTATTTGGAACAACTCAAGAATCGACCGTTGCGACCAAAACGATACACCGTGTCACTGCCGCATTCAGGGCATTTATACGGGGCTGGCTGGGTTTCGGCTTTTGCATGCCCCATGCCTTCGTATGCCGCATCCAGACTTTGCTTGAATGGTCCGTAGAAATTTTGAAGCATCTGAACCCAATCGGCCTGCTTTTCTTCAACATCGTCGAGTTGCTGCTCCATGTCGCGCGTATAGCTGACTTCAAAGATCTCAGGAAACGCTTCTATCAGTTTATCGGTTACGACCTTGGCCAGATCTGTCGCGTGGAATCGATTTTGAATTTTTTCCACATATCTGCGGGTCTGAATGACCTGAATGATCTGGGCATATGTGCTGGGCCTCCCTATGCCTTCGGCTTCCAGCTTTCGAACAAGTGATGCCTCAGTATATCGCGGAGGCGGTGCAGTGAAATGCTGTGTGGGATTGATTTGCAACATGGCCAACTGCTGTTCTTCGGTCACATGCGGCAACACGGCTTCATCTGAGTTACTGGGTACACCGACCACTTTATAATGCCCGTCAAAGACAAGCACGCGACCGGTGGCACGAAAGGTCATTTCCTGTCCCTCAGTAGTCCCGGTGATCAAAACAGTGGTTGCGTCCCATTGGGCGTCAGTCATCTGGCAGGCTACAAATCGTTCCCAGATGATCTTGTATAATTTGTACTGGCGGTCATTCAAGGACGAGCGAATACGGTCAGGTGTCAGGTTTACATCGGTGGGTCGGATTGCTTCATGAGCTTCCTGTGCTGATTTGTTGGAGGAAGAAAAGAAGTTTGCCTTTGCCGGCAGGTATGGCTCACCAAACTGCGAACCAATGTAATGCCTGGCCATCTTAATCGCTTCACCGGCAAGGACCGTGGAATCTGTTCGCATATAGGTAATAAGACCCACCGAACCCATGCCATCAATTGGCACACCTTCATACAGATCCTGGGCAACGCGCATTGTGGATTGGGCAGTAAAACCCAACTGGCTTGCTGCCGTCTGCTGAAGCGTACTGGTGATGAAAGGCGCAAAAGGCCGGCTTTTAGTGCGTTTGGTTTGAACCGACTTCACCCGCCATTCCGGTCCGCCAGCCACGTGACCTCTCAGGCGGATGACCTGCTGAGCTGGTCCCCTGGCTTTTGAAACTTGTTTTCCGATTTTTTCATCGAGTTCAAAGCCCGCCATTTTTGCGGCTGCCAGAGCCGCTTCCACGTCTTTCGGGTCGAACTTCCTGCCATTGATCCGGATCAATTCCGCTGCAACACAATTGTGCTCAGCCAGCCAACCGTTCTTTTCCCGCACCGTCCTGCCGTTGGTATTTCGACCGTTTCGTTTTTCAGGCGCTTCGGCCAACCACTTGAGCCACTCTGCGGCTTTAGACGCGGGATCGGTTAGATCGGTGGTGAAGTAGCCAATGACCTTCCAGTACTCATCCGGTGTGAACGCCTCGATCTCGCGCTCCCGCTCCACCACTAACCTGACTGCCACAGATTGCACTCGCCCAGCGCTCAGTCCACCGGCAACTTTTCTCCACAACAGCGGTGAAACCTGATAACCGACGATCCTGTCAAGGATCCTGCGCGCCTGTTGTGCGTTGACCTTGGGCATATCAATCAAACGTGGACTGCGGAAGGCCTTCTCTATTTCACTCTTGGTGATTGCGTTAAACACAACGCGTTTGCCATCTTCCTGTTTGACATTCAACGCCTCGGCCAAATGCCAGGCAATAGCTTCCCCTTCACGGTCCATGTCCGTTGCCAGCCAGATGCCTGAGGCATTTTTTGCCGCCTTTTTCAATTCCTTGACCGTCGCCCCCTTGCCCTTAATGATCTGGTATGTGGGTTTGAAATCATGATCGAGATCCACGCCTGGCACAGGGTCCTTGATCCCCTTGGGGTTTTTGTTCGGCAGGTCTCGAACATGACCCACAGAAGCCATAACCACATAGTCTGAACCTAAATATTTATTAATCGTTCGCGCCTTGGCCGGCGATTCCACAATAACCAACTGCCTGCCGGTCATATCTGCTGTGGCGGTAAATTTCTTTTTATGTGTTGTCGATATCTTCTTAGCCATTTTCTTCTTTCACTTTTTTTGACGGGATTACATGATTTCTTTTATCTTGTCTATCCATGCCTGCCCCGCGCATGGCGGGGTACATCCTGTCTAAAAATAATAATAATTAACGAACAAACATCTTCCCGGGAAGCTGTTTCACGATTCCCTTTAACTCCATCTGCATCAAAATACTCAAAACCTCACCTGCATCCATACCCCCTGTCCTTACGATCTGATCAACATGAATTGGATAGTTTCCTATAATTTCATAAACCTTTCTCTCAGATTCAGCCATCTCCGGGAGTTTTTCAGAAGCGCCTGTAAAAAGACTACTA
>JAKLQB010000917.1 GCA_022013615.1 Desulfobacterales bacterium
AACGTCTCGGAATTTCTATCCCGCCTCAGAGGGCGGGGAACCTGTGAACCCTTACCGCTTTTTTTGGTTTATCAGCAGTGAAATAACTAACAACGTCTGGGCAACCATGAATATAATAACCCCAAAAATGTACCACCGGTATTCCTCATATATGGAAAAGGGTTTGTTATATACGACACTGTTTTCAGGAATATCTTCGATTCCGATATTAAAACGTTTCATTGCCGTATAATCGAACATATATGTTCGGGGCACTTTGTTAATGAAAGGTATTTTTGCTCTCTCTTCATTATTAAGAAGTTTCACCGCAATCTGCGCTGTCCTTTCACCATGGACAAAACCGGTGTTAATATGCCCCCCCCATAACTCCTGTATCGGGCTGAAAGCCCCATGAACAATACACAGGAACCCTGGCATTATTTCCCATTATCTCCAAACTCTCCTTTAAGGGAAATGCCTTTCCCGATGAATCTCTGATGAATACTAAGTTAAAGACTGCTGATTTTTCAGGCAGTTTCCTTAAAGCTGCTTGGAGTTCGCCCATACTCATCCCTGACAGACATTCAAACACGACTTTTTCTTTATAAACAGGCTGCAATTGCCGAACAATTTCCAGTTTAGACTTTCTGGTTTTTGAATCATCGCTGACAAAGAACACAGTCTCAATGTTGGGATGAAGAGAAAGAATTAAGTCTATAGTACTCTTGATACCCTCATGACTTCCTGTCACCACATATGCGGAATTAAAATTGGAAATAGTTTCAAGGTCCCGGTCGACACCGCAGAAAACAAAAGGGACATTGGGAAAACATTCTTCGTTTGTTCCCAACACCAAGTCGAGAGCATTTTCATCGGATATGATAATTACATCGATGCTTTTGTCCTTATATTTATATCGAAATAACTGTTTTATTTGCTGAAAATATGATTTTTCAACATACCTTTTTGTGTCCAGATATTCGATGAAGACTTCCAGACCGTTTTGTTTGTCCAGCACATCTCGGACTCCATTCATCACATCATCTGTCCATGCATATCCAGGATGATAAGAGTTGACTACCAACACTCTTTTTGTATCATGCTCATCTGAAGAGGCAGCAAAAACAGGAAAGGATAAACTTAAAATGATGATTAGAAGCATGGGGATCAATATCGATTGAAGCGATAATTGAATTGGATCAAGACCAGATCAATCGCATAAAAACAGCCCTGAAAGCCAAATCGGAAAAAGAGGCAATAAATGCCGTCCTCAAACAATTTGATGCAGATCTGCAGATCGCAGAGGTGACCCTGAAAGGCGCAGGAAGTTTTGAGTTTGAGGAGGTCTGAACGGGTGCAGGAAAAAGTAGTTTTTGACACAAGCGTGTATATCGGGGTTTTTAATAACGGTCTTTTTCAAGATCAAATCAACGGATTCAACAAGATCATGTATCTGGTCCATCCAGTGCTCCATGAACTGTGGATAGGCGCTAAAGGCAAAAAGGAAATCAATCATTTGATCAGATTTGGAGCAAGGTTTATCAAACTACAGAGGCTTGTTGTCCCGGCACCATCTACACAAATCCTGATCGGTAAAGTATGTCAAAAACTCCGTTCTTCAGGGGAGCTTGACCCGTCCTATCCCCGAATCTACAACGACGTTTCCATTGCTTTGCTATCCAGACAGATCGGTGCCACAGTTGTAACCAGGAATATTTCAGACTTTGAGAAGGTTCACAAGGTAGTAGATTTCAGGTTCCGTGACGTTATAGTGTAAAAATTTGGAGCTTCTCCCTGACCCGCTTGCTGATTCATCCACCTTAGACTCGGATACCGGCTTTTAAAAACCCTTTGAAAACCGTCCAACCGCCGATACTCCTTGCTATCAAAAGAAAAACGAACCACCCGACATATCATTTCCGACAATCGGACCGGTTCGTCTTGTTTTCAATGGTGGAGGCGGGGGGAGTCGAACCCCCGTCCGAAAATATTCCACTCAGGCTTCTACATACTTAGTCCGGTATAAAATTTTCACCCCAAGGTTTGCAACCGGGCAGGCGTGCCGAGGGGCTAACCTGTATTATTTTTCGCTTCACCGTCCCACAGGTTAGGCGGATCAGCTAGCCTGCAAGTCGACGCCCTATTCGGTCCCGCAGGCTAAGACCGATAGGACGCTAGCCTACTATGCGGCTAGTGCATACGCATAATCGTCTGCGTTTACATGTACCCCACCTGTTTTACGAGCAGATGGAACCTCGGTATGCGACCTAAGCTTCAATTATCCCCGTCGAATCCGGTTCGCCCCCTTTCTTAATAATCAATATAACCATTTTTTAACGTCTTGTCAATTTCTATCCCAGTTTTTTGCCTCCTCCATGTCCCTCCTCAATTCCTTTTCCTTCAAAGCCTGTCTTTTATCGTATTTCCGCTTCCCTTTGGCCAAAGCAATCTCTATCTTGGCCCGGCCTTTGGTAAAATATACCTTTGTTGGAATCAGTGTGTACCCTTTTTCCTTGGTTTTTCCAATTAAACGCCTTATTTCCCTTTTGTTTAGTAAAAGCTTCCTGGTCCTTACAGGGTCTAACTGCACATGGTGGGCATAGGGATAGGGTGTGATATGCATGTTATAAAGAAAGACTTCTCCTTTCTTTATACTGGCATAACTGTCCACCAGGCTGGCCCGGCCTTCTCTGAGAGATTTTACCTCCGGTCCCAAAAGAACGAGTCCAGCCTCCAGAACCTCATCAATAAAATAATCATATCTTGCCTTTTTATTCTGGCATACAAGCTTAATACCCATGTAGATTTCGCCTTCGTTGATCTTTAATATCGCTACTCGCTGTCTATATAGATCAAGATCTTAAATTTTGAGCCGAGTTTTTGGAATCGGCAATGGTTACTGCTACTTATCACATGATTCTGGTTGCTGGATACTTGTTGTAGCGAAGCGGAAATCCCGTCTTTAGCGGGAATGAAATAAGGAATTCATTAATTTTATTAATCTGTCTAAAAAGGCCGTACAACAAATTGATAATATTCCTGGGTAATATAAATGGGAGGGTCTTTATCCCCGCTAAAGACGGGATCTTCGACTAGCATTGAGCATCCAGCATCCAGTATCGCTTCGCCTCAAGCATCAAATTTGACAAATGCACATAAACCTGTCGGTTGGAGGCATAGCTTCGCTAGTGGTAAACATTTTTCTAAAGTCTCGCCTGGTCATTTACGATTTTAAACACCTACAAGTAGTCCCAGCCTTCCAAGTACCCTTTTTCAGCCAGCTCTGGCACCAGGCTCTTCATCCTGTTAGAGACATGTGCCTGAACCTCCTTAGCCGTACTCAGTCTCATTACATTTTCAAAATCAGCGCGCACCTCTTCAATAGAGATGGTTCGAATGATCTTCTTGATAATGGGAATGGCCCTCGCATTCATGCTGAGCTCGTTAATGCCCAAACCCAGCAGAATACACACACAAAAGGGGTCTCCAGCCATTTCACCGCACACTGAGACGCTGATGCCTGCATCCCTCGCTGCATTGACCACCTGCCGAATCATTCGAATAAGAGCAGGATGAAAGGGCTGGTACATATAAGCCACCTGCTCGTTGACCCTGTCAATGGCAAGGGCATATTGAATAAGATCATTTGTCCCAATGCTGAAGAAATCCACATGTTGGGCCAGGATCTCGGCCATAGTAACTGCCGATGGGACCTCGATCATAATGCCCACCTTTATGCTACGGTCATATTCGATGTTTTCGCGATCCAGCTCGTCCTTCACCTGACCCATAATCTCTTTGGCATCCAAAAGCTCCTGCAACCCGGATATCATCGGGAACATTAGCTGAACCCTGCCGTAGAAGCTTGCTCTCAAAATGGCGCGAAGCTGCCTTTTGAATATTTCCGGCTCTTTAAGGCAAAACCGAATGGCTCTAAGACCCAATGCAGGGTTCGCCTCTCTGTCAATCTCATGCCCTGATGCAAATTTATCCGCGCCCAGATCCAGGGTTCTTATGGTGACAGGCTCCGGCGCAATTAGTTCGGCCACCTCCCTGTAATCGTGAAACAGTTCTTCCTCACTTGGGAGCTCTTTGCTTTTCAGGTAGAGAAATTCCGTCCTGTAAAGGCCAATACCTTCACTGCCATGTTCCCTTGCTGCGGCCACCTCTTCCAGAAATTCCATGTTTGCCTTAATGACGATTGGGTGTCCATCAAGTGTGACCGCCGGAAGATGGCTTACCCTTGCAATACTCGATTTGTATTTTTCATGCCGAAGATGTTTTTCCTGATACTCAATGATAACTTCATCATCCGGGTTAATAATCACCTCGCCGCTATTCCCATCAACGATCAAAAGGTCCCCTTCCCTCACCACCTTAGTCGCCGATTCAAGACCCACAACCACCGGAATTTGAAGGGCCTGTGCTATAATTGCCGCATGTGAAGTTCTGCCTCCCACATCAGTGATAAAGCCCATGACCTTACTGGGGTTTAACTCGCTGGTATCACCTGGAGATAACTCGTGGGCCACAATAATAACGCGCTCATTAATGTGGGACAGACTTTGCTGCTCATCTCCAGAAAGATTTCTGAGAATCCTTTCTACCACATTCTCCACATCGTTTACCCGATTGCTGATATATTCATCATCGACCTGATTAAATGCCCACCTTATTTCTTCAAATGATTTCTTCAGTGCCCACTCTGCATTAATCTTCTCCTTTGATATCTTCTGAATAGTAGCATCATGAAGCATGCTGTCTTTCAGGATCATCAAATGGCTATCCAAAATAAAGGAGTGCCCTTTCAGCTGCTCAGGCATGCCATTTTTGATGGCGTTAAGCTGATCTTCTGTTGTGCGAGCGGCCTCCTCAAACCTCTCAACTTCCCTGTTTAGCTGGTCATCACCAATGAGGTATTGGTAGAAGATCTTGACCTTTGACCTGTCAACCAACCGGGCCTTACCAATAACGATTCCGGGAGAGACTGCAACACCCCACAACGCTTTTCGGACGCCAATATCAGATTCAGTCATCTGCTTTCCTCAAATCTCTGCTCCAGGAGTTCGCTTAGCCTTTCCATAAAGGCCTCCGAATCCTCCCCCACAATCCTGGCCTCTACCTCGGTGCCTTTTGGACATGAAAGTGTGAGTATCGAGAGGATACTTGAGCCATCCGCTTCCCGATCACC